>JBCCFA010000036.1:0-16289 GCA_039029975.1 Pseudomonadota bacterium | reverse complement strand
CATTATACTCGCTGAGCGAGTAGAGTAGAGCGAACGGGCCGACTAAAATTTAGTGGTTGAGATACTAAAGGAGAGAACCTACTTAAATCTTGACCGTCTTTGAAGCAAAATAAAAAACCGAGCTGATAACGCTAACAGGCCGATCAAGAGCAGTGAGGGATACAAACCCCAGGGAATAGTAAATTGATTTAGCGGTAACGAATTAACATTATTTGGATCGGACTCGCCCTCATTAACCTGACCATTAGCGTTTAAATCTTCCTCACCATCATTAAAACCGTCACCGTCGGTATCGGCTTGCAGCGGGAGGGTCGTGCTATTAGGGTCGGCGTCTGGAACGAATATACTGAGGTTCGTATCGGAACCGCCGGTGGTTACTCCCAATTCCGTGCCGTCTTGAATGCCGTCGCCATCTGAATCCGCGCTGCACGGGTCGGTTTCTCCAACATCGACAAAGCCATCTTGGTCGGCATCTTCCATGCCATCATCCAAGCCATCGTCATCGGTGTCGGCGTCTACAGCGTCTGTGCAGTAGGCATTTTCAATGTCATCTGAGAGTCCGTCACCGTCGGTATCTGCATTGTTTGATACTTGATTAAAATACCAATTCTCCATCCCATCCATACGAATTTCATGGTCTTTCACTACATAGTGGTCGTTGACCTCAGAGACTGCGAAGCTGATGTTCCCCCGACTACATATTGCAAAATTAGATTCTGAAGAATCCATCGTTATTCGGATATTACAAGTCGGTGAATCCGAAATACCAAGAAAATTCAATTGTACGGTGTAATCGTCAGCGGTCCCTGACGTCTCATCAATCCCACTCATTCCGAGCCTTAGTCCGATCACATCATCGTGCCCCAGGTCGCGTTGTGCTTCCTGGGGACGAGTACCCTGCTGCATCACGGCTTCGCTGTTCGGATAACCCAGCAGCTCGCCGACATCCTTTGCTGCATTCGCAACGAAATTATGCGTTGCCGGTAATTCCACTAGATTTATCGAGTAGTTCGTAGAATCTATCGGATATACGATGTCGAAAGGGTTATTTATCCCTTTTATGAACCAATTTAGATTGACATCGTCTCCGCGGATATCGTCGGAACTCCCTATTACGCCATCGTCCCCCGCATCTATATTGAAGACGTTATCGGGTCCATTGGAAGTTCGAGACGAATCTTGGTTCAGCGATCCGGATACACCAGATGGTGTACCCAAATTCGGATGCTCCAACCCCATACAATGCCCCAATTCGTGCAGGAGTACCGATTCGTAATCAAATCCTGTGACCCCGCTACCCGCTATTACAGCATTCCCCGTAATCGGCTCAAGTCTGTTCCAAGTTCTAATTGCGTTCTCTGTCGGAATTAACATCTGCTGTTGCTCTTCACTATTTGTGGTGATGCACACGTTAACGACTATTTCTCCGCCATTGCCGTCATAGCCTTCTGGGTGCGATATTCCGTCGTATCGAAAATCGGCAATAGGTTCTGTCGAATTAGGACCGCCATCACCAAAACGAATGAAAGCCGCAGCTTGCGCCAAGTCAACAACAAAAAATATTGAAAGCAATCGAATTAATACGCTTATTCTCGAGGGCATCGTCATCGCTTTGAAAGCTCTAAGCGATCGGAAAAAAGCATCATCTTCAGTTTTACATCTAGTGCCGCATAATTTTTTATTAACGTTGCCGTGGGCGATTTTCTAGCATGCATTTGCGGGTTTGCAATTTCGTGGGCCCTAGATCCGACAGCATGTATTACGTTTTCATCAGTTAACCGAACCGCGCGGGGGTGAAAACTGATTTCGACGTGACTGCTATCAGAGGCTCCGTGATATCTCCCGGTCGAATTTATCGCCTCGTTCACTTGTGTGAGAGCATCTTCTTTGCGAAAACTCATCAAATTGCGATCAATGAACTCGCGGCACAAGGCTTGCAGTTCATTTTCATCCAATCGCATCTCGTAATCGCCGGCTAATTTCATATGGTAAGGGCGATGTACTTTTACTAAGCCATTTCCGTAAATTCGCAATAACGGCGTTGGATCATTTTCTGCCAACATGTCGTGGCGCACGGAGTAGGAAATTAGTAAGTGGTTTTCCGTTTTTGGAAAAAATACTTGATCAATAGATTGGGCAAGTGCCCCGCCTAATAAAGCGAAATGAAGTACCGCTAACAAGGCGATACGGATAACACGTGAGATACACCGGTCAGTAACCAGTGATTTCATCCTTGGATATCCCTTGCAACCTGCTTCCATCAGACACGTAGCTCTGGAGTGAAAATCAGAGAAACAGAAATTAGGCAACTTCGTAGTAACGCTCAAGCGCATGGAGGGTGTTCTGTGAGGGATTTCCTGATTTCTACCCTAAAACTTAAGAAAAATGCTGAATACGACGGGATCCCAGCCAACTCGCTATAATCGGTAATCCGACCCGAAATCATTCCGAGCATAAATGACAAACCCATCGATCCAACCTCGCCGCAGCTTCATCTTTACACCCGGCTTACAGCCAGACATGTTTCCAAAGGCGCTCGCAAGTGGCACGGATATTGTCTGCATTGAACTGGAAGATGGCATAGCTCCCAAAGACAAAGCACTGGCTAGGCAAACGGGACTCTCTTTGTTTGCTGAGCCTCAAGCACAAGATGGTGTAGAACGTATCGTGCGGGTAAATTGCTTGCGCAGCGCGTTCGGGATGGCGGACATTCAAGCGATACTTGATACCGATACACCGCCACCTGCCATCATGCTGCCAAAGGTTAAGACACCAGACGAAATTGTTTGGCTAGACGATATTTTGAACGAACGCGGCCATCAAATCCGTTTACATATCATCATAGAAACTAATGAAGGCTTGGAAGCGGCTTGCGAAATCGCCGCTGCCTCACAGCGCATTGATGCGCTATTTTTCGGCGGCGTTGATATGGCCGCAGAACTGCGGTGCAAGAATAATTTCCAGTCCTTGCTCTATGCACGCAGCCGAGTTGTGCACGCTGCCGCAACAGCAGGCATAGACGCTATCGATGTGCCCTACCTTGATTTGGATGATCCTGCCGGTATGCGCGAGGAAGCCGAACTCGTGTGCGATTTAGGTTTCTGCGGCAAAGGGTCTATTCACCCAAAACAGATCCCAATTTTGAATGAAGTGTTCACGCCTTCTGAAGCACAGATATCGCACGCTAAACGGGTATTAAAAACCTTTGCCGACGCCGACACGGGCTTAGTGGTGATCGATGGCAAACTCATTGAGAAACCGGTGCTCCGAGAGATGGAACGCATTGTCTCGATTGCGGAAAGAGTTGCTCGATAGTTTGCCTGATTACTCGCGCTTGAAATCCGTGGCCATTGATAAGCCAATCGCGATTAAGAAAATCCCGAACAAGAATACCATCACCGCAGGATAAGGCACTGTGACAACCTCCGCAGGCTCTGGCAACGGCCCAGTGACCATGCGAATATCTCCTAGCACCACCGCGCCGGCCGCAGATGTTGTGTTGTCACCAAAGAAAAGAAAACTCGGATTATTATAGGGATCGCGCAATACATTGATCCCGGTTGGGTTATAGTTTCGCCATGGCCCGGTCAGTATATTGCTGTAGTTTTCACCTTCCGATGCCCTGGCTTGTAAGGTATACGATTGCTCCGTTGCGACTATTCGATAATAGGCAAAATTTTGCGTGTTCCGAGCAACACTTTCCTGTTTAACGAAACCCACGCCCTGGGCCCAAATTTCATCTTCGAAAAAGGATATTTCTATTCCTTGCAGATCTTGGCTAATAACAATAACGGAGAACCCAGCGCGATTAATATTTTGATGCGCTTCCGAAATAACCTGCAGCTGAAACTCAATGGAAAAATTCTCTGCTCGGTCAATAACGGGCATGTTAGGATTGATTAAGAAAGTGCCGGTGAAAGGATCTTCGGAAAAATAACCAAACGTGTCGCTACTACTCGCGGCGGTATCGATTACCACACCTTGTCCATTGTGTGCGGGCGTAACAGCCGGTGGATTAGGTATACCGGCCGGGATCCATGCTTGTTGATCGGGTGTTGTGCCAAGGGCTCCATCGTAAAGAAGTACCGTCAGCGCCGACACAGGCGACGTGAAAATTGCGCAGATAATCAGGAAAACCAAACGCTGCATGAGGAGAATTCCGAAAGTTCAGCGCGCACCTTAGCGCCAATCATGTTTTGAAGTCCGGAAAAAACTCTCAATCAATGAGATGAGGCTTTCTGCACTTGTAAAAAAGCGTTAATCGCGTCGGCAGCAAGCGCCGCCGTCGCGCAAAGCAGAATTAAACTAAGCGTAAACCGTGCTTGCTAAGCGGTAATTCGCGTATTCGCTGCCCATTAGCCGCAAAAATGGCATTAGTGACGGCGGGAAATAGCGGCGGCGTGCCTGGTTCGCCAACCCCGCCGGGTAGCTCTTCATTTTTCATGATGTGAACGTCAATCGCTGGGCATTGCGCCATTCGCACCACGTCTTGGTCGTGAAAATTAGATTGCCTGACCTTGCCGCCTTCAAAGTTAATCTCTCCTTGAGCAACCGCCGACAACGCATAAATAATCCCACCTTCCATCTGTGCAACAATCGTGTCGGGATTAATTGCTGTGCCGCAATCAACCACACAAAAAACTTTTTCCACTTTCACCGTGTCCTCGGTTACCCATACATCGACAACCTGCCCCACTAAACTCAGAAAAGATCCGTGTACCGCAATACCCCGCCCAAATTTTCCAGATTGATTTGCGGGCGCGGCTTCGTCCATCGGCGCGCCCCAAGCAGACAGTTCCTTCAACTGAGCAATTAATCGCGAGGCGCGCTCATCGTGCGCAAGTAACGCGCCGCGGTACGTTAAAGGATCTTGACCCGCAGCGTGGGCCAGTTCATCAATGAACGATTCCATAAAAAATGCATTGTTGGAATGACCTACGCTACGCCAATTGCCCACCGGTACCGGCAAGTCTACGTCGTGCGCGGTGACTTTGATGTTGGGTATACGGTAGCTTGAGTGGGCGATGCCTTCGGTGTTCAAAGGATCGTTCGCGCCACCTTGAGGGAAGGGTAAGGCGCGTCTGGAAAAAGATAACATGACCGACTGCAAAGAAACGTGCGCATCTAGCGCCGCGGGTAGACCATCTTCACCCATCGTCGCTTGAAAGCGCGCTTTGGCTGCCGGGCGATACATGTCGTGCTGAATATCTTCCTCGCGAGACCAAATGAGTTTTACCGCGCGACCCGGGTTTTCTCTGGCTATTTGCACCGCCTGAAATGTGTAATCCATTTCGGCACGACGTCCGAACCCGCCGCCCAAGTAAGTTACGTGCCCTTCAAACTCATTGAGATCCTCGATGTTTTTTTCCGCCGCCCACTTCAACGATAACGGCGACTGTACCGGCGCCCAGATTTTCACCCTGCCATCTTGATAGAGGGCGGTTGCATTCATGGGCTCCATACAGGCATGCGCTAAATAAGGTGTGCCGTAGTTCGCCGAAATAACGCGATCATTATTATCCAAACTAGATACATCGCCGAGCTGCTCAGCAACATGCGTGTCACCAGATTCGAAACCTTGCTCTAAGGCGGCATCCACATCGGCATCGGAAAATTCTCGGAACCCACCATCTACATAAGCGATTTTCAGCTCAGCGGCCGCACGTTTTGCATGAAAATAAGTCTCAGCAACAACGACAACCGCATTGCCTAAATTAACCACCGAATTTACCCGAGGAAGCGCAAGAATCTCCTCCGCATTAAATTCGTCAATGGTATCCCCAAGAACCGGCGTATGCTGTATATGTGCATAAAGCATATTGTCGCGCTCTACATCGATACCGAATATTGGCTCGCCGGTGACTTTGGCTGTGAGATCAGTGCGGGGAATAGATTTACCAATCTGCCGCCATTCGTTGCGAGGTTTTAACTCAAGTACTGCGGGCGGCGTCTGCTCTGCCGCGTCTGTCGCTAAGTCTGCATACTTAAGCCGTTCATTCGACGCCGAGTTGATGACGTAACCGCCTGCTGTGGATAAAGAGCCCGCGTTTGTATTCCATCTCGCTGCTGCCGCCTGTTTCAGCATCTCTCTTGCGCTGGCGCCTGCTCGTCTGAACGATTCGTAAGAGTCTACGACGCTGGTGCTACCGCCGGTCCCGATGTAAGGGAACAAGCCAAACACTTTGCGCATGGTCCAATCCAATGGTCCGTCGTGTTCCTCAGGTCGTTTATACGTTGCGACTGTAAAATTTGAATAGGCGGGCAGTAGCTCGGTAGGATGTTCAATCACTAGTTCCGGATCGTCGAGTTCAATATCTAGTTCTTCGGCAATTAAAGCAGGAAGCGAAGTGAATACGCCCTGCCCCATTTCCGCACGCGGGATAGCAAAAACGATTTTTCCGTCACTACGAATATGGATCCAGGCGTTCAGAGCGACCTTGCCGTCACCACTTAGAATCGGATCCATGCCGCGAGTATCAACCGTCGATAAATAGCCTAAACCCAATGCGACACCGCCGCCTGCGACACTGCCTGCGAGCAAAAATGCCCGTCTATTTAGCATTTTCACTACTCAATCACCGTTGATGTCTGGGCGCTTGTCAGTGACGTCGCGTCCCCGTTTCGTTTAAGCTCGGCCGCCTGCTTAATCGCCTGTTTGACGCGCGGATAAGTACCACAGCGGCAAATGTTAGTGATTTCTGCGTCGATATCTTCATCGCTAGGATCGGGGTTATCAGAAAGTAATGCCGCGGCTGCCATGATCATGCCGCTTTGGCAGTAGCCACATTGCGGGACCTGAAGCTCGAGCCAGGTTCGTTGCACAGAGCCGGACTCACCGTCAGGTAAACCCTCTATGGTGGTGACCGATTTAGCTGCAACTGCAGATATCGGCAAAACGCAACTGCGAACCGCTTGTCCATCAACATGCAGCGTGCACGAACCGCACAGGCCAAGCCCGCAGCCGAATTTTGTGCCTTTGTAACCAGCAATATCGCGAACAAACCACAGCAAAGGCATGTTTGGATCTTCGTGGGTTTCATGGGCTTTGCCATTAATCGTGAAACTTAAACTCACTGGTCGTTCCTTTTCAGCACCAAATATCTATTCGCATAGTCAGTTAAGGCAGGCGCGAATAGGCCAACAATAAAAGGCCAACCACGATGACCGTCAATGGAATCCTGAGATTCCGATACCAGCCTGGGACAAAGCCCTTGGTAGCGGCAAAAATCTCGATTATCGCTAACACCGCAAAGCCTCCCGCGAGACTTAATAAAGCACCACTTGGTGTTTGCAATGACACTGACAACCACGCCAGCAATGCGGGCAGAACGCTTAAGCCTAACTGCCAGTTCGCCCCGGTTTCGGTTGACTGCATTGCCAAGCCCCAATGGACTGCGCCCATGAAAGATAGAATGACGGCGGCATACACCGTTAACGAGTATAGCGCGGGGCCGCTGATCGCCGGATCAGTTGAAAAAAGCGCTACCGTACCCGCAATAAACGGTAATAAACCTGCATACCCCAAACCGTTAGCGAGTTTAGATCGATTCATGGCGTTCCTAGTCCTGAAATCAGGTTGGAACCCATGCTATCAAATGCGGGTTGCAAGGTTAATCATCAACGGGATGAAATGTGGGGCGGTACGGTCAAAGCACATGTCATAATGCAACGCTAACTGTAACGCTTTCTTTAAAACGAGTAGGAGTCGACATCCATGGCTTACAGCGCGCTCAGCCTAAACGAAGTGATCCAGCGCACGGGTTTAAGCAAAGAAGAAATCTCAAAGTTGATTACGGCAGGGAAATTTCCAGTAGCCATTCCGCTCGGCCCCTGGACAACGGGATGGTCCGAGCGCGACATTGAGGAATGGCTTAGCAAGCGCGCTAAATAATCTTAAACCGTTTCACTCGATTTAAGTTCAATACGGCGACGATGCAGCACCGGCTCCGTGTAACCATTTGGCTGATGCACGCCGCCAAATATAAGTTCGCAGGCAGCCTGGAAAGCGACTGAATTATCATAGTCAGGTGACATGGGTCGATAAAGCGGATCACCCTCGTTCTGTCGATCGACAACCTCTGCCATTTTCTTTAATCGTTCCAGCACATGGGTTCGGCGCACGAAATCGTGACGTAGCCAGTTAGCGACGTGCTGGCTTGATATTCGAAGCGTCGCACGATCCTCCATGAGGCCAATGTCGTTAATGTCGGGCACCTTAGAACAACCCACACCTTGGTCTATCCAACGAACCACATAACCTAGAATACTCTGGCAGTTGTTATCTAATTCGCGTTCGATTTCATCATCACTGAGTTGTTGTTCGCCAAGCAAGGGAATGGTCAAGATATCGTCCAAGCTGGCGCGCTTGCGCAAGCTGACGCGATCTTGCACGTCAGACACAAGTAGCTTGTGGTAGTGCGTCGCATGCAAGGTAGCGGCAGTCGGTGATGGCACCCATGCGGTATTAGCCCCCGCTTCCAGATGACCTAACTTGGTATCCAACATTTCTTGCATAAGGTCTGGCTTAGGCCACATGCCTTTGCCTATCTGGGCGACGCCTTTCAGTCCGCAAGCTAAACCCACATCGACATTCCAATCTTCGTAAGCGCTGATCCAGTTTTCTGACTTCATCGCGCCTTTAGGCACCATCACACCGGCTTCCATCGCCGTGTGAATTTCGTCACCAGTGCGATCAAGAAAACCCGTATTAATAAAAATCAATCGATCCTTTGCTTCCCTAATACACTCTTTCAAATTCACCGTGGTGCGACGTTCCTCATCCATGATGCCTACTTTCAACGTATTTCTTGGCAATTTCAGTACGTCTTCAACCTTGGAGAATAATTCACAAGTGAACGCGACTTCCTCCGGCCCATGCATTTTCGGTTTAACGATGTACATCGAGCCTTTGCGCGAGTTACGTAGTTGATTTAGTCCCTTAAGGTCATAGAGCGCGATGGTAGCGGTAATCACCGCGTCAAGAATCCCTTCCGGTGTCTCAACCCCTTTGCGAAGTACTGCTTCGTTCGTCATCAAATGGCCAACGTTTCGCACCAGCAACATAGATCGGCCGTGCAACGTCATTGGCTGCCCCTGGGGATCTAAGAAATGCAAATCTGCATTCATGGTCCGGGTGACACTTTTACCACCTTTTTTAAACGTTTCACTTAAGGTCCCGCGCATGAGGCCCAACCAATTTCTATAGACCTCTGATTTGTCTTCTCCGTCAGCCGCAGCAACGGAATCCTCGCAATCTTGAATGGTAGTGATTGCCGACTCGAGAATAATGTCTTTAATACTGGCTTTGTCGTCTTTGCCAATTGGGTGCGCAGGATCGATAACCAATATCGCGTGCAGATTATTGTTTCGAAGCAGGATATCGGACGGCGCGTCGGGTCTGCCGTTGTAACCAGCGAATTTTTCTGCTTGACCCAAACCAACGCTTTCGCCGTTTTCCAGAATTACTTTTAATTGCCCGTTTTCGACCGTGTAGTCTGAAGCATCTGCATGTGAGCCGTTTTGTAACGGGGCAATTTGGTCAAGCAAAGCGCGTCCCCAAGCTATCACTTTCGCACCGCGCGCCGGGTTATAAGCGCCGCCAGCATCGGCACCGCCATCCGAGGATATTGCATCCGTGCCGTACAAAGCGTCATACAAAGAACCCCAACGGGCGTTGGTGGCATTTAGTGCGTAGCGCGCATTCTTAACTGGTACCACGAGTTGAGGTCCTGCGATAATGGCGATTTCCTCGTCGACATTTTCTGTCCCAACCTTGAAATCTGGACCTTCCGGCAATAGATAACCTATTTTTTCCAAGAACTTTTTATACTGCTGGTGATCGTGAGGGGAATCGCACCGCGCCTGATGCCAGGTATCGATCTCAGCTTGCAGTTGGTAGCGCCTTAATAACAACATATTGTTCTTGGGCGCCATTTCTCGAATGACTTCGTCGAGCAAACTCCAAAACGCTGTAGGCTCCATCCCCAAATCGGGCAAGATTTCATTTACAACCAAATCGTGGAGCGGTTTTGAAACTGATAGAAAACTATCGGGGATTTCTATGTGGTTAGTTGAAAAACTATTAGATCCGGAGAGCATTTTCGGCCTACTTCATCGTCTGAACATGTTCGTCGCGCCGAAACTTCGTATTGTTGCGGCGCACGGAGCACGCATCATATAAAAAACGTAGGAATAATCGTAGACCCAGACGCCGTTAATTGCCGTAAATGGTCTAATCACCACGCTTTTTTACGGTTTTTAACTCGCTCTTTGCTGGAAAGCCGACGGCCCGCTTAGCGCGCCGCCGTCTGTTGAGACACGGCCTTGCGTGCCATATCGCGAATGTAGTGCATTAAGGCGTCGACATCCCGATCCTCAAAATGCTGAAAGCGCGGCATGCCATTGGCGTGTAAGGCACCATTAACCACCACATCAACAAACGCTTCGCGTGCTAAGGTTATCTGCGATTCTCGCAAATCCGGGGCATTTCCGCCCGACACAGCACCACCACCGTGGCATAAGAAACATGATTCGGAGAAGAGCAGTTTTCCGTAACCAGAGAGTTCAGCATCCACCTTGAAACCAGGCGGATCCACCGGTTGCGCGTAGGCCGGTGGCGGTGAGGCGGGTACCGCTTGTTTACCGTCTAAGGCAAAGGTGTAGAGCCTTCTCGGATGAACTTTGTATTTCCAGCCGTGTTGAGCCGCTAGCGAACCGGCGATTAATCCCGCACCGCCCCAGCCGACTAGCAGAGAAACGTATTGTTTACCGTCCACTGAGTACGTTACTGGCGGTGCCGAAATACCTGAGCCTAAATTAATCGCCCAGAGTTTCGCGCCGTTTGTGGCGTTGTAGGCGACGAAATTACCGTCGGCGCGCCCTTGGAAAACAAGATTTCCTGCAGACGTCATGGTTCCTGGATTCCACTGTGGTGGTAATTCATGGCGCCAGACTTTTTTATGCGTCAGCGGATCCCATGCGACCAACGCCGCAGTACCGTAATCGGCCGGCGTATCTTCGGTGCCAAATTCCACACCAACGCTTGCTCTAAACGAAGGCGACTGCCACTTAAGATGGTCGATGCCCGTATCTTTGTATACTGCCGGCATCTCTATTGTTGGAATGTAAACGAGACCAGTGTTTGGGTTGTACGACATGGCGTGCCAACTATGCACACCAAAGGGACTCGGCCAGATCAATTCCTCACCGTCTTCGTATCGCGCGCCCGCGATTTCAACGGGACGCCCAGTTTTTAAATCCACATGCGAAGCCCAAGTTGCCTTGCCTAATTTTTCTGCGGAGAGCAACGCGCCGTTTTCACGATTGATAACGTAGAAGAAACCATTCTTTGGCGCATGTAACAGCGCTTTAACAGTTTGCTCCCCCACTTTTAGGTCCGCCAACAAGATGTCCATATTGGAGTTGTAGTCCCAGGTCTCACCGGGCACCGTTTGGTAATGCCATTTGTAATCGCCGGTATCGGCATCTAGGGCAACAATGGAGCACAAGAACAAATTGTCGCCACCGTCGGGTGAACGAATCTTTCGATTCCATGGTGAACCGTTGCCGGTGCCAATTAAAACTTGATCGAACTCTGGGTCGTACGTAATCCCGTTCCAGGTATTACCCCCACCACCGTGCTCCCACCATTCGCCGGTCCAAGTTTCGGCCGCCATTTTCATCGCATCGTTTTCGAAACCATCGGCCGGGTTGCCAGGGACCACCCAAAAACGCCAAGCTTGCTCGCCAGTATGCGCATCGTAAGCCGTTACATAACCACGCGCGGCCTCTTGCTCCGTGCCACCGTTGCCAATAATGACTTTGCCTTTGAATACCTTCGGCGCGCCAGTGATGTAGTACGCGCGTCGTGGGTCAATGGTCATTGTTTCCCACACCTGCTCACCGGTTTTGGCATCTAAGCCAACAAGGCGACCGTCGATGGTGGAAATAATCAATTTCCCTTCCCAATACGCCGCGCCCTTATTTTGATCCCACATGATGCGCAGACGATCACCGGCGTGTTCAACCGATTTAGGATCGTATTCCCAAAGTATCTTGCCCGTTTTGGCATCTACGGCGCGTGTTTTAGAAAATGACCCAGTGAAATAGATCACGCCATCAACAACTAAAGGCGTACCAAGCAAGGATTTATCGGTAGGCAGGTCGAGTACCCATTCCACACCTAGGCGACCAATATTTTTATGATTGATTTGATCGAGCGGACTATAGCGCTGCTCGCTGTAGTTACGGCCATAGGCTAACCAATTACTGCCATCGCCGTCTTCGGAAAGCGTGGCATCATTGACGACCGTTTCGGCAAATACAGGCGCCGAACTTAAGGCGCCGAACACAATACCGATAAGCAATAGACGCTTGGTAAAAGCTGCAACTAAATCTTTCATTCGCTCTTCCCCTCAATCGAGCTATTCTGATTTTGACGAGAAGTTTAGCATTGCTGGAATGCAATAGACGAGGTTTCGCAGGGCTAAATTAGTTTGCAATGCAGCATTGCAGCGCGCCCCGCTCCGGCTGCGGCGGTTAGCGCCGACAGATTTAGAAACGCATGAGGTTTAACTAAACGGGATGTTTTTTCACTAATTGCTTAGCGATGATAATTCGCTGCATTTCGTTAGTCCCTTCACCAATGCATAATAGCGGCGCGTCGCGAAACAAACGTTCAATTGGATATTCTTTCGAGTAACCATAAGCCCCATGAATTCGCATCGCTTCGGTGGCAACTTCTAAGGCAGTTTCAGACGCAAAATATTTTGCCATGCCAGCTTCCAAATCCACCCGTTCCCCGGTGTCGTAGGCATGAGCCGCGTCGGCCACCAACAGCTCAGCGGCACGTGTTTTCGCGCCCATTTCCCCGAGCTTCAGCTGAATGGCCTGATGCTCACAAATTGGCTTACCCATTGTTTTGCGAACTTGTGAATAGGCGACAGACTCTCTGAGCGAACGTTTGGCAATGCCAACGCCGCGCGCCGCGATATTGATTCGACCGATCTCTAAGCCGCCGGTAGCCATGTAAAATCCTTGGCCTTCGATGCCGCCAACGAGCGAACGCCCTACATCACAGGCGTAGTCTTCGAAAATGAACTCACCTGAATCAATCCCTTTGTATCCGAGTTTTTCGAGCTTGCGGCCGTTGCGCACCCCTTTCAACGGCTCTTTAGTTTCCGGATCGATTTTTGGCACGATAAGCATGGTCATGCCTTTGTGTCGTGGTTCAGCCGCGGGATCGGTTTTTACTAATAAGGCAACGCAGTGACCTTCGATCGAATTAGAGATCCAAGTTTTTGTGCCGTTGATAATGTAGTTATCGCCGACTCTCTTTGCGACGGTGCGAATGCCCTGCAAATCCGTACCTGCGTCTGGCTCGGTGAGTCCCAGGCCGCCACGCAGTTCGCCGCTTGCGAATTTGGGTAACCAGAAACCTTTTTGATCATCCGTGCCGTAGCGCTCAACGATTCGCGCCATCATCAAATGCGAGTTAAAAATACCGGTTAAGCTCATCCACTCTTCGGCAATCAACATCACAATTTTCGAATACGTTGTCGCAGATAAACCGAGACCGCCGTACTCCGGGCTGATCAACGCGCCAAATAAGCCGAGCTCCTTCATATCCTCAACTAATTCATGCGGATATTCGTCGTCATGTTCCAGCTGCATTGTTACTGGTTTTACTTTTTGCTCGAGCCATTTTTCGATGGCATCGAGAATTAGTCGTTCGTCTTCTAAATCTGCATTCATGGTGTCTGTTCTTACGCTGAATAATTTTAAGGTTTAGTAGCGGTCAACTTTATCTTCCACGGCATGACCTCGCCCGGGTATCAACATTGATCGTTTAAAACTGCACACTTCTTCACCAGTGTGCTTAATACCGCGGGTTGAAATTTTGACGATACCCTGGCCCGGACGCGATTTGCTTTCACGCTTATCGAGCACCTCACTTTCTGCGTAAAGCGTATCGCCAACAAATACGGGCGCAGTGAACTTCACTTCGTCCATGCCAAGATTGGCAATGGCTTTTTGACTGCAATCCGTGACGCTCATACCGATCACCAGCGATAAGGTATACGGACTGACCACAAGGTTTTGTCCGAACTCTGTGGCGGCACCAAATTCGCGGTCAAAATGGATGGGATGAGTGTTGAGCGTTAACAGGGTGAAATGATGATTATCGTTTTCCGTGATGGTTTTGCCCGGGCGATGTTCGTAGATGTCCCCGACCTTGAAATCTTCGAAATACCGACCAAACGTTTCTCGATAGCGGTTGGGCCCTACTTCTTTCCAGTTTTGTACCATGTGTAAAACCTCTTTATCAGGACCGCTTTAAAAAGCGTTCGATCGCGAATCTGGCGCTCTCGGTTATTGCGGATCGATTGTCTGAGTTTGGTTTCTACCGCCAGCCTTTGCTGCATATAAGGCCTGATCGGCAGTGTGGACTAATTTTTCGCCCGCGCCACTATCAAACGGCGTAATCGTTGAAACACCCAGACTCACGGTTATATACGGCCCAATGTCCGATTCTGGATGTGCGATTTTCTCGGCGAGCAACTGATTACGAATTTCCTCGGCAATACGCGCTGCGTGCGTTAAATCCGTATTCGGCAGTAGCACTGCAAATTCTTCGCCGCCGTATCGGCAGCTTTTGTCAGTGCCGCGTCGGGTCGATTGTTCAATAATTTTGGCGACTTGTCGAAGAACATCATCGCCTGCCTGATGCCCGCGAGCGTCGTTGAAGTTTTTAAAACGATCCACATCGATAAAGATGAGAGATAAGGCATGTTCGTGACGTCGAGCGCGGGCTACCTCGTCCGTGAGCGCTTCATCGAACGCGCGGCGATTGCTAATACCGGTGAGACTATCTATCGTGGACAAACGTTCTGCCTGATCTCGTTCGTACCGCAACTCGCTTTCTATTTCTTTGCGTCGAGAAATTTCCATGCGTAGTTCTTCGTTCAGCTCTTTCGCATAAGTATTTGCAGTAGAAAGCTGCTCCACCAGTGAAGCGTTTTGTCTTTCACGATAAAAATCGCGACGGATGATCTCCCGCGTGAAATACACAACCACGCCAAAAAATCCAACCAATAAGATCACGCCAAACCCCATGAACACGAATGTTTGTTCGCCAGTTAAGAACAGGCGGGTGAGAAGAAAGAACATGACTGGGCTTCCCCACAGCATGGGGTGATTTGAGCTCACCGCAACAAGGCCCATTGCGCTTACGAGTAGCCCCACCAGCCAAATCATCGAAATCGCCAGTTCGGTATTCATTCCAACCGGCGCAAAGTAAAATATCGATACGCCCCAACAGAAACCCACTGCTGTGTTGGCCCAGACGACTGAGGCGACCCGTTGCTGCACGCTGTCGATGTCAGCAAGAGCGCGGTTAATCACTAGAAATCGCATTGATTGCATGACATACATCATTGCCAACCAAGTGAGCGGCGCCTGCCAACCAATTGCCCCGGCTATGCTGATGGCATAAATGAGCGCCGCACCGGCTTCGGGATACTGCACGAGATAGAGTAAACGCACGAAATTCTCGCGTTCACGCGCCGTAAGCGCAGGGGCGAATTCCTGACGTTGAGGTTCTTCGAGCTCGCTACTGAAAGGGAATACAGACATGGCAACGCTTTTTCGTGAACATAGCATGAGTTCTGAGCGAGCGGAACTGCCTGTGATTATTGTTTAACATTCGCTGCCCTAAGCAACCTTGTTGGGCGCGTTGCTCATCACAGGCCGCAAACCAAAATTTCTACTACAATCACGACTCCGACCACCATCGCGCTTTTTATCATCCCTCCGATTCGTGACCACCAAAGATAAATATCGATTCAACCGGTGCCGACGCCGCGTTTTAGCCCTGCCTACCCTAGCCGCCGTGCCCTACATTGCCCATGGGAAACGGTCGGTAGACCCTCGCGCTGTCGCTTCGATGCTATTAATGGGCTTCCTGGGCAAGGACGATAAGTCACCCAGTGCGGTGATGCTTGCTAGAGATATCGACGCATTAGGTGTTGGCGGCGCCTGCTTTCTTGGGCATAACACGAAAAGCCGCGCTGGCATTGAGGGGCTTTGCCGACTATTCAACACTGCTGGAAAACACCAAGCGGCGTTTATTGCCGTTGATCAAGAAGGTGGTGCAGTTCAGCGCCTCAACAAAAAGTTTGGTTATCAAGCCTTTCCCCGTGCAAGCGTGCTGGCAAAAAATAAATCTCCCGAGGAAGCGAAAGCGGTATACCGGCAACTCGCAGATGAATTAAAGCGAACCGGATTTAATT
>JBCCFA010000035.1:0-16369 GCA_039029975.1 Pseudomonadota bacterium | reverse complement strand
CTCCTGCGCCGTGGACTGGAAGTTGAGGTGGCCCGTTCCATACAGCTCGATCGTTCCGATGATGCAGCCGAGCTCAGTCCCCTTCTTGCGAGTCACCTTGTCGATCCGTGACGTCTCGCTCTCGTGTTTACACCCGGCCATCACGGCATTAATCGCGACTTTCTCCACGGTGCACGGCACTAAGTTTGGTGGCGCTTCGCCGAGAACTTCTTGCGGGTCTCGTTTGGTGCCTTGAAGCATGCGATAGACGCGTGCTTCCGTTGGCGGCACTAAGGGCAGCCCGTCGCTCCAGCCCCGATCAAAACAATATTCGATATCGTCTTCTAATTCGGAGACTTCGATTTTGCGCGACTTGGTTTGCAGTTCGCCGAAACGTAGCGCTAGAGTCTCTGCCATGCCGGGTTCCACTGATTTGGAACCGCAACCGGGTCGTGAAGGCGGGAGTTCGCTACCGAGGGTGTCGATACCGCTCATTGTTTGCCAGGTGCTTTTATCCCAACCGATCGTGCGTTCAGTTTCAGCACCACCCTGGATTCTGATTAGACTCGGCACGGTCTCGATATCTAACTCATAGGAATGTCTAAGGTCTTCGTCGAAAATCACGCCATCTAAGGCGGGAAAGTCGGGATTGTCCTGAACGACAATGGTGAGATTTTCATTTTCTTGTTGGAGTGCCCGCAGTACGGGTTCTATCAACACACAGGTCGGACAATCTTCCTTGACCACCGCTAACAATCCATCTTTCCACGGGCTAGTTTGTGAGTCGGTCATTGTGGGTTAAACCTCATATTTTCGTTAATGTTACGCAATTTTGATAACACATGGTCGAGACTTTAAGGCTCATATGTTATAAGAGCTACCACGAAAAGAATACGAACCGTCGCCTCCTGTCCAACCACCTTGTGGGCGATGGCATGCACTACTTTCCGGCTAAATTCAGCGATTGACGCGACGTCGCACGACCTAAGGTCCTTAAATGCGGCGAGGGGTAAATCGCAAATTGCTGCAGTGAGGGGGTTAATATGGACGTTGCCGGCGGCGACAAACTTAATCCATTAGACGACACAAAAGAATTCGTTTCTGCGGCCGCGCAACGCGCGACCGTTTATCTTAGTCACACGCCTGAACAAAATAAATTCGCCGCAAAGATCTGCGAAATATTCGAAGAACGCGGGATGGAATGCTGGTACGCCCCGCGTGACCAAAAGCCTAATGACCCCTGGCCAGACTGCGTCAATGAAGCAATCGAAAGCTGTCGGTTTTTCGTGGTGCTACTCACGGATAAAAGCGCGGAGTCGAAAACGCTATTGCCCGAGATCCGCTCGGCGACCCACGCGAGCCGCTCTCTTATTGTGTTGAATATCGGTGATCCAGATATTGGCCCCTCCTTGGAGCATGAACTAATTGCAGCGCAGTGGGTGAACATTAAAGATAAAGTTAAACATGATGATATCGTTGAAGTTTGGCGTCTGCTGGTTGAAATCGAAACCGGTGCGATAGTTGAAGACGATGGCATAGTCGCTGCGCCGCCGGGTTTGGTCGATCCGCAAGACGCGTCGGGAATACTAATTCACCTTAAAGCTTTAGTTGGCCGAATTAATGGCCGCACAACTTTTAAGCTGAGCGAGCGCGAGCGAATCACGATTGGTCGTGGACCGGCGGTAGATATTGATGTCAGCGATTCGCGAGTATCGCGACGACACGCTGGTATTACTGTTAAACGTGATCCCACCTATGGCCTGTGTATGAAGGTAGTTGATCTAATGAGCACCAATGGGACGTGGATCAGATATTTTCGCGAGGGCGATGCCGAGTTTTCGAAGTTTCTCGAAAACGGCGAAACCATGATCAACAGTGGTGCAATTATTCGGGTCGGGAGTACCGATATCCGGGTGACCTCAGCGCACGTGCCAAATAACTTGGTTCACCTACCTAGTTGATCTACGCGGATGCGTGGTGCAGCGCACCATTGCACCTCATTCAAAGCTTTAATCGATCTATCAGCATCGCTCGGCTAAGATTTCACCTTAGAGGTCTGGTGATCTCGAATCACGCCAGCAGCGCAATCACCGTAGCAGGGATTAGATATTCGGCAGCAGCGACGGTGTCGTGCTGAGTTATTGCGTAAGTTGCGTCTTTCCCAACTGCTGCATAACTGCGAAGTGCAACACTTTGCCAACACCGACTGAATCAATAAGAACTAGCAGAGCGAGTAGAGCGATACCGTGGAAACAAACCAAGAAATAGTCGACGAACAGTTAAACAGTTTTAGATTTCGATTAGCGCACTGGATCATGCGTAATCGGGGCCTGGTCTCGATACTTTTTGTCGTTGCCACCCTGGTTTTTATGAAAGGCCTGCCGAACGTTGAGATTCGCACGGTATTCAACGATTTGCTGCCGCAAGACGATCCGTTTGTCCAAGTATTTTTCGATCATCGTAATTTCGGTAATCCGTTAACGATGGCGATTATGATTAAACGCAAGGAAGGAGACATTTATCAAGCGGACACGCTGCGCAAAGTTTGGAAAATGACGCGCGATATCGATTTAGCGCCCGGCGTTGATCACGATCAAATCATCTCAATTTCGACTGAAAAATTACGCTTTGCTAAGGCAACACCGGAAGGGGTTGATTCTCGGCCCCTAATGTCGAATAAACCGCCTGAAACACCAGAAGAAGTCGCCCAATTTAAATCCCGGGTTGCTATCTCACCCAACGCCCAAACTTTTTTTATTTCCCGCGATGAAACCGCAACCATGGTCACGGCAACATTCCTGGATAGTATCGAATATGGCGAGGCCTTCGCTTACGCGCAAAATCTAGTGGAAGAAGCACGCGATGCCGACCACGAAGTTTATCTGGCTGGCCAACCGGTTTTAACGGGTTGGGTCTATAAATTACAAAAACAAACCTACAAGATTTTCGCGGTCACAGTTGGCGCGCTGATGCTTGCGTTAATTTTTTATATGCGAAATCTGGCTGGCGTGGTAACACCAATAATTTGCGCGCTGGTGGCCGCAGTGTGGGGGTTTGGGTTCATCGGCTGGTTGCACCGTCCCGTTGAACCTCTGTTAATGATTGTACCGTTGTTGCTAGTTGCACGCTCGTTTTCCCATTGCGTTCAGTACTCGGAACGATACTACGAAATTTTGGTACGTCTGAAAGATAGGCGCGCGGCCGCGGAAGTGACGATGGGAATTATGATGGCACCGTCGATCCTTGGCATACTCACCGATGTTTGCGGCATTGTTTTCATTGCTATCGCGCCGATCAAAACCATGGAACATCATGCGGTGTTCTGCGGATTCTGGGCGCTTTGGATAATTCCAACGGGTATATTTTTAGCCTCTATCTTGTTGTCTTACCTGCCTGAGCCGAAAAACATCATGGACATCGTGGGCGGTGCCGAAAAAGAATCCGGCATCCACGGAATGCAAGAGCGAGCGCTTGAGCGTCTATCGAAATTGAGTGTGGGCAAAACTGCAAATGTCACAGCAGTGGTCGTGATGGTGCTCGCTGCCGTCGCGATCTATTTCAACACGCAAATCAAAGTTGGCAACCCGGTAGAAGGAAGCAACTTACTTTGGTACGACTCGGAATTTAATACCGCGGTACGGGCGATTAACGCCCATTTCCCTGGAACGAACACCTTAGAAATCGTCTTGGAAGCGAAAGAAGTTAATTATGAACGTAAGGTGGCGAATACCCCGAAGGTGGTTGAAGTTGCCACCCGTCTGCAGCATTTGTTGGAGTCAGACCCTGAACTGCCGCCGCGCGCGACACTGACCTTTTCCGATTACATGCGCGAAATAAATCGGTTGTTCTCTGGCGGTAATCCGAAATGGTCGCCGCTTGATTTGAATCAAGATGCTATTGATGCCGCAGCCTTCGGTGCAACCTTAGGCAGCAGTGCGATTAATTTTGGCCACGTCGCCGATTTTGGATTCAATCATTCAACGGTCTCGTTATGGTACAAGGACAATAAACAAGAAACAGTCGATGCGGCGCTGGCAAGTGCTGTCCGGGCAGTTGAAATTGTGGGTACCGATCATCCCGATTTTCGCGTTCGATTGGGTACTGGCGTTATCGCATTACAGCAAGCGGTTAATAACGTTGTAGAACGCTATCACTGGCTGATTATGATCATGGTGAATGGTGCCGTGATGCTCATTTCGGCGTTTGCGTATCGCTCGATTTTGGCGTCTTTTATTTTATTAATTCCGGTGAATTTGGCGAACCTGTTGCTGGGCGCGACCCTGTACCTAATGGGCATCGGGCTCGATGTGAATGCCGGGATTGTGGCCGTAATCGGCGTGGGCGTAGGTATCGACTACGGTATTTACTTGCTGTCCCGAATCTGCGAAGAGTACTCGCTAAACGACAACGACTTAGAGAAAACGATCAGGGCCGCGCTCACAACAACCGGCAAAGCCATCATGTTTACCGCGACAATTATGGTGATCGGTATTTTGCCTTGGCACTTCCTGTCCGATTTGAAATTCATGGCTGATATGGGCTTGCTATTGGTGGCAGTCATGCTAATAAATATGGTGTTGTCGCTCGTGGTGTTACCTTTATTAGTCTGGTATATCAAACCGGCATTTTTGGCCCGCAATGATTTAATTGTTGGCAATGTGATCGATATTTCGATCTTTGAAAAAGCCTATTCAAAATAGCAACGCATAATTATTAGGAGATAAAAATGCCTCAAGTGACTTTGAAAGCAGCTGATGGACATGAGTTTAGCGCCTATGCAGCCGCGCCCAGCGGACAAGCAAAAGGCGGGATCGTCGTCATTCAAGAAATTTTTGGGGTGAACCCGCATATTCGATCAGTGGTGGATAAATATGCCGCACAAGGGTATTTCGCCATTGCCCCGCAAATTTTTGATCGCGCGGAAGCAAATGTTGAATTGGGATACGAGGATCAAGCTGATTTTGATAAGGGACTTAAGCTGGCGTTTCAGGATATTCCAATCCCTGATGCGCTTAAAGACGTTCAAGCCGCTGTTAACGCTGCGGCGGAACATGGCCGTGTTGGCGTTGTGGGTTACTGCTACGGCGGATTAATAACCTGGCTGTCAGCGTGCGGACTGAGCGGCGTCACCGCCGCATCATCGTATTACGGCGGCGGCATTGCGGGTGAGAAAGAACGTCAACCTCAATGCCCCATCATCATGCATTTTGGTGAAAAAGATGCGCATATCCCCATGAGCGATGTGGAAGCAATTAAAACCGCACACCCTGATATTCCGGTTTACGTTTATGATGCTGACCACGGGTTCAATTGTGATGTTCGCGGAAGTTATGATCAGCCGTCCGCGAGTACCGCACTGGAAAGAACGCTGAACTTTTTTTCCAGACACATCGATCCGATTGACGACGGGGACGATCAAACCGTGGTTATTCAAAATTAGCCGTCTGGGCAATCATCAGATGCTGCATCGCAATAATAGCGGTGATTGTCGCATCAGTGTGAATATTTTTTGACCCATGTGAATTGAGCGTGAAACAACGAGGTTCTGGGTACATTAGCTTTGCCGAGACCGCATAGGTTGTTCTGCGGGGAGGTAAGTAGGCGTGCGCACGCACCGCTGGTAATCGACGGGTCGCTATGTTCGTGCGACGGTTTTCGGGGCCGAGTTTAAAATCGTTATTAAATTTGAGCGATTGCGAAACAGAAGCTTCCAGAGAAACCGCCAACGCCTAGAAACAACTAGTTGTAATAACTTTAATTAGGAGTAATCAATCGATGAAAAAAATACTAAATTCATCGCTGATCGCCTGCGCTATGGCCTTGCCGTTTGCGGCAAATGCCTTTACGCCTGACGAGCACTTGGCTTGGTTGAAAGCTAACCAGGCAGCGGAGCCGCAATTTGTTGACGGCGATGTCATCACTTTCGATAAAGCGGATTTGGTTCGTGCGTTCATTCCGGCTGAATTCCAAGAAGAATGGCTCTTCGACGGTATGGAAATGACGATCAAAGATGCCGGCGATATTAAACCAGCGCAAGTTTATCTTGATGCGACTGAACGGCACGATGGTCAAGCGTCCATCGCTTCCGACGGCGCTATCGAGAACTATGCTGCCGGCCGTCCATTTAATCCCGCTGATTTCACGCCTGGCGCCGAAAGCGGTTGGAAGATGGTGTGGAACTGGAACTACCGTTGGCAGAATGACGGTCTTTCCGTTGGTGAAGTGCACTGGGTATGGGTGCGTAAAGGTGGTGAGCATAGCGGCCACGAAGTGATGAACGACACCTACTCGCAATTTTATGAAGGTGGTGGCACGTTTGAGCGAGTTCTTACCGGGCCTTATAAGCGTTTCTTAATGGCTCATAACGTGAAGCATGCTGATACCAACTATCAAGTGAACGGCGGTAAAGGTTTCGCCAAGAACACCGAATTCCGTGAGTACACGGGTTTTACGGCGCCATTTGATATTGCAGGTACTGCGTTTTTGATCTTACGCTACGATGATCCTCGTAAAGCTGACGACTCTTGGGCATACATCCCAAGCCTACGTCGCGTGCGTCGAATCTCTGTTGAGGTTAAGTCTGACTCCTTGTTAGGTACTGACCACACGTTGGAAGATTTTTACGGATTCAACGGTCGTCCGCTCGAGCACAACTGGGAATATGTAGGCTCCGCCCGAATTCTAGTGGTTGCTCGTTCGCGTAATGCTCACACTGTGTACTACGGTCCTAACGGCTGGGCAGTGAAAGATGATTATGCACTTCGCTTAGTTGACGTGATGCGTCAAATTCCGAAGAGTGACGCCCATCCGTACTCCGAGAAGTACATCTACATCGATCGTGCGACCGGCGAGTCTTACTACGCCAACGCATTCGATAAAGGTGGCCAACTGTGGAAAGTGTGGCAGTTGACGAAGCTTTGGAGCGAAGACCCACAAGCTCAGGAGCAAGAAGGTAATTTTGACGGTTTGGTTACCCCGGACGGCGTCAACTTCCAGTTGTTCCAAAGCATCAACGTGGTTGATAAGCAAAATGATCGCGGTACTTTAGTACCTTGCCGCGGTATTGCTGCTGACGACACCACTTTGAAACGAGCTAAGCGTTTGCTCGACGTTAACTACCTCACAGAAGGTCGTTAATCTGAAAGCAGAACGGAATGATTCGTTCAAGAAAGGGGCCCTCGGGCCCCTTTTTTATTGGCTAAAATCCTGATTATTTTAAAGTTGGGTATAAATTCGTAAGTGCTTCACATTTGCGCTGGTTCGATCCGCACAGAAGCTAGTAAACGGATACCTAATATTGCTAGATTCAATCCTCCACCAAGCTTGCTAGGGAATGAATGGCGGTGTTGAGGAACAAAACGATCTGGTCTTATCTAATCCGAACGGCTTGGCTCCAAATTTGTTTGGCGGTCATTTCTAGCAGTAGTTTCGCCGCGCCAATTGCGATCGTTAACCATAGTTTCGAAAGCAATCCTGCGCCGGTACCGTCTGATATTACGTCCGGCGTAGCCAATGGCTGGAGCCCCTATAACCCAATGAGCACAGCTGGTGTTTTTTACGGCAGTTTGTTTGCGGCGCCAGATAATTATCCGGCGGGCGCACCCGATGGGGATCACGTGCAAGTGAATTTCATTTCCGCAAATAATCCGGCGGGAGAAGAATTTGGTGTTTTTCAAACACTCAATGCGACGCTCGAAGAAAATACAATTTACACCTTAACTGTAGAAGTCGGTAACATTAATTCGGGATTTAACGACCTAAACGCAACCCCAAATGATCCCAACGACGATCCGTTCTTCAATATTATGGGGTTCAATGGTTATCGCGTTGAGCTGCGCACAGATTCTGTTTCAGGAAGTGGTAGCACGCTTATCGCTGATACATTATCCAACACCGACGGTAACGATATTCCCGACGGGGAATTTCGTACTGTAACGCTTACGTACGATAGTAGGAACGCGACAATCAGTTTGATTGGTGAACAGCTAGAGATTTTGTTGGTCAATTTGAATGAGATTGATCCTAACTTTGTCGGACATGACAGAGAAACTAATTTCGATAATGTGCGGTTGAATACCGGTCCAGCGCCATTAAAATCGAGCAAGGTGCCAATGCCGGAGAGCGCTTTATTCATTTTCGGGTTCAGCATATTCGCTTTAGCTATTGTTCGAACACGCATTCCTCGGTGATAATATTATTGCTCGATAGCAAAGCACTAAGGGAGCACAAACATGAGCAGCCCGTCTCCAAAATTGGCGAACGAATCTTTTCGTCGCGGCACGCTTAATTTTCTCGAACCAGAAACAGAACCTTCGCTCTACCGTAATGGCCGGGTACTCACCAAGCGTGATCCTGACGGCAGCGACGGCGGGACGGAAGGTGTTAATCGAGTAAAACACACCTTAGAGATTTGCGACGCGCGACAGCTTCCAGAGTCGCTGCAAAAAACCTGCGAAAAAAACGGATTCGAGTTGCTCTATCGACCCTTGGATGACGACCGTTTAGATTTTCTGGACCATGATCAGGTCGTTAATAATTACTATCGTCAATGTGAGCAAATTGTTGCAGAAGCTACTGGCGCAAAGGCCTTTGCGTTTGACCACAACATTCGCTCAGCACTTGGGAAACAAAGCAAGCAGCGCATTAGTGGCGGACAACAAGTCCAAGGACCCGCTCATATGGTGCACGGGGACTACACGCTCTACAGTGGGCCGCAGCGGCTTCGCGATTTAGCAAATCCGCCGAGTGGCAATGATACGCTGGCGTCACTGTTGCCAGCTGGTCAATCGTTGATCAGCTCGACCATGGTCGAGCAAGCCTTAAAACCCGACGGACGATTCGCAATTATCAATGTTTGGCGAAGTATCGCCGACGAACCGGTGCAAACCGATCCGTTGGCACTTTGCGATGGGCAAACTGTTTTGCCCGATGACCTGGTTGTCTTTGAAATTCACTACCAAGACAGGGTCGGCGAAAACTATTTTTCAAAATTTTCGCCGCAGCATCAATTTTATTTTTTCCCAGAGATGACACGCAATGAGGCAATGTTAATCAAGCAATGGGATTCAGCTGGACCCTTGGCGAAATCGGATGGAAAACAAGGGGACAATGCCGAGGCAGCTGCGCCATGCACATTTAGCTACCATAGCGCTTTCGAGGACCTTTCTGTGCCCGATGACGCCCCCGATCGCTGGAGCATCGAAGTACGGTGTATTGTCATTTACTAGGGTAGGGAGCCTCTCATTGAGTCGTGAACTCGCGTCTTGCGCCCAAACGCGCCGTCTTCTGCGTTACGAATCTTCGAAATAGAACCACTCGCGTGCGATTCGCGTCTTTAAAATGCGATGTTTGAATCGCAGTTTGCTTAGACTTGCTCTAATTCCAGTAGTGTCCCGGTAAAGTCTTTCGGGTGCAAAAATAATACGGGTTTATTATGCGCGCCATTTTTTGGCTCGCCATCACCCAAAATTCTAGCGCCCTCGTCAACGAGTTTATTTCGCGCGTCATAAATATCATCAACCTCGTAACACAGATGATGCATGCCGCCTGCAGGATTTTTTTCCAAAAAATTTGCGATTGGGGAACCATCTCCCAAAGGATGAAGCAACTCTATTTTGGTGTTGGGCAATTCAACGAAAACGGTTGTTACGCCGTGATCGGGGAGATCGTGCGGATCGGTGACAGTAGCACCTAATGTCTGACGATAGATATTTGCGGCCGCTTCCAGGTCAGGTACGACTATCGCAACGTGATTCAGCTTGCCTATCATTTGGTGGGTCCCTTATTCATAAATTGTGCAATTAATTCGGAAGCGCCAACCCATGGTGACATATGGCCATTGAGCACCGCAGTTTCGATTTCTTGTACTTTAGATTTTAGCGCGAGATCTTGTTGCAATTGGGTCTTTAACATTTCGGTGGCTTCACCCCATAACCACGCACGCGCTTGTCGAGCGCGGTTTTCATCCAAGCTGCCATCGGTTCGCATGGTTTGCTGAAAATCCTGCACGGTCTGCCAAATATTATCGACCCCTTCGCCAGTGAGCGCGGAGCATGTTTCAACGCGCGCTTGCCAATTATTGCGGCGCGCGGGTAGAAACCCAAGCGCGCTGCGGTAATCCGCCGCAGAGCTCATAGCAGTGCCTTTCAGTGCACCATCTGCTTTGTTGACGCAAATGAGATCGGCAAGCTCCACGATGCCGCGTTTTATGCCTTGTAATTCGTCGCCGCCACCCGGTAGCAGCAATAGCACAAACATATCGGTCATCTCAGCGACGGCAGTTTCGGACTGACCAACGCCAACCGTTTCTACCAACACTACATCGAAGCCCGCGGCTTCAACTAAGCAAATAGTCTCGCGTGTATGTCGAGTCACTCCACCGAGTGTATCGCCTGCAGGAGAGGGGCGAATAAATGCTTCTAATCTTCTCGACAAGGTTTCCATACGAGTTTTGTCGCCTAAGATTGATCCGCCGCTAATGCTTGACGAAGGATCTACCGCGAGCACGGCAATTCGATGCCCTTCGTCAATGACCAGATTGCCGAAGCTTTCTATGAAGGTCGATTTGCCCACGCCGGGTACACCTGATAGTCCAACCCGAATAGAACTGCCAGATCGCGGCATGAGGATATCGAGTAATTGGTTGGCAGCAGCGCGGTCGTCATTTTTAGATGATTCGATTAGCGTGATGCCACGCGCCAGTGCTCGACGATCCCCAGCGCATATTTCGTCGGCTAGTTGCGAGGGATCGAAAGACATTGATGGGGGCGGTTGCGCCGCGAGCGCTATTCGAATTCGAGAATCGGTTGATCTACTGCGAGCGTATCACCTTGTTCTGCAAGGACTTTCGCAACGACTACGTCTTCGTCTGCGCGTAGACTATTTTCCATTTTCATCGCTTCGACAACCGCCAGTTCTTCGCCTGCTTTCACAGTCTCGCCGACGCCAGCTGAGAGCCTGACTAATAAGCCTGGCATGGGCGAAAGCAGGAACCTTGAAAGATCGGGTTGTTCTTTTTCAAGCATGTGTTCGGAGAGTTCTGCAGCACGCGGCGTTAGTACGAGCGCTTCGATTTCCGAACCGCGATGCGATAAGCGATAGGTAACGCCTTCTCTATCCAGCTGAAAACAAACGTGGTGCCCGTTTACCTCCGCGTGAATCAAACTGTCGCCGATCTGCCACTCAGTGATCACCCTGTACTGTGCGTCTTCGATGGTGATCTCAAAACCACCGTTAACCGCGATAACAGCTACCGGGTGTTTATTATTCGCAGCGCACACCACGAACTGGTCGTTGACAATTCTTTCGTGCCCAGCAAGTTGGTCGCTGATTAAGCTCGCACGATCGACATATGCGCGGTGCACCGAGGCCGCGATTGCAATAGGCAACAGCGGATCCGTTGGTGCCACGTCGCTCGCGTGGAAACCATCTGGGTATTCTTCCGCGATGAAATTTGTCGTTAATTCTCCAGATCGAAATCTCGGGTGCGCGATCAAGGCGTTAAGAAAACTAATATTGTGTGAAACGCCGCGTATGTAGTATTGATCAAGCGCGCTGTGCATTGTCTCAATTGCTTCGTCGCGAGTATCACCATAGGTGATAAGTTTCGCGATCATAGGATCATAAAACATTGAGACTTCGCTACCTTCTTTAATCCCGGTGTCTACGCGAATAGTGTCGCTAGCAGGTGGCGGCGTGTAATGCACCAAACGGCCGATAGAAGGCATGAAGTTACGAAATGGATCTTCAGCGTAGACGCGTGATTCGATTGCCCAACCGGTTAAGGAGACATCTTGCTGGGTAAGGGGAAGTTTCTCCCCGTTAGCGACGCGAATCATCAATTCAACTAAGTCGACACCGGTAACATATTCGGTTATCGGATGTTCGACTTGCAGTCGCGTGTTCATTTCTAAAAAGTAAAAGTTCTTTTCCGCATCAACCACGAACTCCACCGTGCCAGCCGAGCGATAGTTGACGGCCTTGGCAAGCGCAACCGCTTGTTCGCCCATGGCTTGACGGGTTGCTTCATCGAGAAACGGCGAGGGGGCCTCTTCGATAACCTTTTGATGCCGTCGCTGTATAGAGCACTCGCGCTCGCCGAGATAAACAACATCGCCGTGCGTATCAGCAATGATTTGAATTTCAATGTGGCGTGGTTGCTCGATAAATTTTTCGGCGAACACCCGATCATCGCCAAAGCTGCTGCGCGCTTCATTGGCCGCGCGTTCGAAACCGTCTCGGCATTCTTCGTCGTTCCAAACAACGCGCATGCCTTTCCCGCCGCCGCCAGCGCTGGCCTTGAGCATGACGGGGTAACCGATATCTTGCGCAATCTTGACCGCCTCATCTGGCCCTTCGATAACGTCTGTATAGCCTGGGATGGTGTTAACGCCGGCGTCTTTGGCCAAAATCTTCGAAGTGATTTTGTCGCCCATCGAATTGATGGCTTCAACGTTCGGACCGATAAACGCAATATTCTCAGCAGCTAGTCGCTCGGCAAAAGCTGCGTTCTCAGATAAAAATCCATAACCCGGGTGCACGGCTTCAGCGCCACTGTCTTTGCAGGCTTGAATGATCTTGTCTGTGACCAAATAACTTTCTGCCGATGCTGACGGCCCAATATGTATCGCTTCGTCTGCCACTTCCGTATGCAGGGCATTGGCATCCGCGTCGGAATAAACGGCGACCGTGGATATGCCTAAGGCTTTCGCCGAGCGGATTACGCGACAGGCGATTTCGCCCCGGTTCGCAATAAGAATTTTTTTAAACATGTTTGCCTACAGTGGAATATTGCCGTGCTTGCGCCACGGATTTTCAAGTTTTTTGTCTTTTAACATCTCGAACGATCGCGTGACGCGTTTGCGCGTGGCATGCGGCATGATGACATCGTCAACGTATCCGCGATTCGCGGCGATAAATGGATTCGCGAATTTGCTCTGGTACTCATCTGTGCGCGCGGCAATTTTTTCGTCGTCGCCAATATCTTTACGAAAAATAATTTCTACCGCACCTTTCGATCCCATCACCGCGATTTCGGCGCTCGGCCAGGCAAGGTTAACGTCACCGCGGAGATGTTTAGATGCCATAACGTCGTAGGCACCGCCGTAAGCCTTGCGTGTAATGAGCGTTACTTTTGGCACCGTGCATTCGGCGTAAGCGTAAAGCAGTTTGGCACCGTGCTTGATGATCCCGCCATATTCTTGCGCGGTACCCGGCATAAAACCTGGCACGTCGACGAGCGTTAATATTGGAATATTAAACGCATCGCAAAATCGCACGAAGCGCGCGCCTTTGCGCGATGAGTCAATGTCTAAACAGCCGGCAAGCACCATCGGCTGGTTGGCGACAACCCCTACCGTTGATCCTTGCAGGCGGATAAACCCAACAATGATATTTTGCGCATAGGTTGGTTGTATTTCGAAAAAATCGCCTTCGTCTGCCACTTTTACGATAACCTCACGAATGTCGTAAGGTTTACTCGCATCGCTAGGCACCAGGCTATCCAAGGAATAATCTAGCTCGCTTTTATCCGAGGTGGTGGGCCAAACCGGCGGTTTCTCTTTGTTGTTCGCGGGCAAAAAATTGACTAACCGACGAGTATTTAGCAAGGCCTCAATATCGTTCTCGAACGCCAGATCGGAAACGCCGGATTTGCCACTGTGAGTTACCGCGCCACCTAGCTCTTCTGCAGTGACAGTTTCGTGGGTGACGGTTTTCACCACGTCCGGGCCAGTCACGAACATGTAAGAACTATCCTTCACCATAAAAATGAAATCGGTGATCGCGGGCGAATACACCGCGCCGCCTGCGCATGGCCCCATGACGACCGAAATTTGCGGAATCACACCAGAGGCGGTGACGTTGCGCTGGAAAACTTCTGCATAGCCGCCGAGAGACGCCACCCCTTCTTGGATCCGAGCGCCGCCCGAATCGTTCAAGCCGATCACGGGCGCGCCAACTTTCATTGCTTGGTCCATAATCTTGCAAATCTTCTCGGCGTGCGGTTCCGATAGCGCGCCACCAAAAACCGTGAAATCTTGACTGAAAACAAAGACTAATCTGCCATTGATTGTGCCGTAACCAGTAACGACGCCGTCTCCGGGAATCTTGTTTTGCTCCATGTCAAAGTCGGTACAGCGATGTTCTACGAACATATCCCACTCTTCGAAACTGCCTTCATCCAACAGCACATCGATGCGTTCGCGGGCGGTGAGTTTGCCCTTGCCGTGTTGCGCATTGATACGTTTTTCCCCGCCGCCAAGTTTGGCCGAGGCACGACGTTGTTCGAGTTGTTCAATAATATCTTGCATAGTTGTCGCTCAAGTTTGTTGGGCTCCGCGAATGAGTCCTAATACTTCTTTTGCAGCCTCCGGAATATTGGTGCCAGGTCCAAATATGGCGCCAACACCGGCGTCTATCAGTGCTTGATAATCTTGCGGTGGAATTACGCCGCCGCAAATCACGAGTATATCTTCCGCGTCCTGTGTTTTTAATTCATTAATTAATTGCGGGACTAGCGTTTTGTGTCCGGCAGCTTGGGAGGACACACCGACCACATGCACGTCGTTTTCAATCGCGTGGCGCGCAGATTCTTCTGGCGTTTGAAACAACGGACCAATATCCACATCGAAGCCAATGTCCGCAAACGCCGTGGCAATAATTTTTGCGCCCCGGTCGTGACCGTCTTGGCCCATCTTGACGACCAGCAAACGTGGTCGGCGACCAAAGTCAGCGACAAATTTCTCAACTTCTTGTTGAATCATTTTGAAATTATCGTCGTTCTCATAAGCCGATCCGTAAACGCCGCTAATTGATTGCGTGACAGCCTGATGCCGGCCGTAGGTTTTTTCCAAGGCATCCGATATTTCGCCCACGCTGGCTCTTTGACGGGCCGCTTCCACCGCCAGGGCAACAAGATTCACGCTACTATCGTTTGCGCCCGCCGCAAGTTTTTCTAGTGCTGCTTGGCAGGCCGTTTCATCGCGATTCTCTCGCACTCGTTTGAGACGATCGATTTGCGCGTCACGGACCGCGTCATTATCGATATTCAGAATTTCAATTTCAGGTTCGTCGTCGCGCTGAAACTTATTTACCCCCACAATCACTTCTTCGCCACGATCTATTCTCGCTTGCTTCAGCGCTGCAGACTGTTCGATACGAAGTTTGGGCATACCGGATTCGACGGCCTTTGTCATGCCGCCCAATTCTTCAAGTTCGTCGAAGAGTTCGCGCGCGGCGCTGACGAGTTCATTGGTCAAACTTTCCACGTAATACGAGCCTGCGAGTGGGTCTACTACCTTGGTAACCCCCGCTTCCTCTTGTAATACTAATTGCGTGTTGCGGGCGATATGTGCAGAAAATTCTGTTGGTAACGCGAGCGCTTCATCAAAAGAATTTGTATGCAATGATTGCGTGCCGCCAAGGGCAGCAGCTAGCGCTTCAACGGTTGTGCGAATTACATTGTTGTAAGGATCTTGGCTGGTTAGGGATACACCGGAAGTTTGGCAGTGCGTGCGTAGCATTAAAGAGCGCTGATCTTTCGGCGAAAATAGCTTCTCCATTAAGTTCGCCCATAAGATACGCGCTGCACGTAGTTTGGCCGCCTCCATAAAGAGGTTCATGCCAATCCCAAAGAAAAACGACAGCCGTGGCGCAAAGGCGTCTACTTCCAATCCGCTAGCAAGCGCCGCGCGCACGTATTCAATACCATCTGCAATGGTAAAACCCAATTCCTGCACCGCGGTACCGCCGGCTTCTTGCATGTGATAGCCGGAGATCGAAATCGAATTGTACTTGGGCATGTTGTTAGCGGTGTAACCAATAATATCCGCGACAATGCGCATCGACGGCGATGGTGGGTAGATATAAGTGTTACGCACCATGAACTCTTTCAAGATGTCGTTCTGCATGGTGCCTGACAATTTTTCTTGGTCGACCCCTTGCTCCTGTGCGGCCACGATATACATGGCGAGAATGGGCAGCACCGCGCCGTTCATTGTCATCGACACGGACATTTTATCGAGTGGAATACCGTCAAAGAGAATCTTCATGTCTTCAACGCTGTCGATCGCGACACCCGCTTTGCCAACATCGCCCACCACGCGCGGATGATCTGAGTCATAACCCCGGTGGGTTGCTAAATCAAAGGCGACTGACAATCCTGTTTGGCCCGCGGCCAGGTTTTTGCGATAAAATGCATTCGACTCTTCGGCAGTTGAAAACCCCGCGTACTGGCGCACGGTCCACGGTCGTCCGGCGTACATGGTGGCCTTCGGCCCGCCAACAAATGGGGCGAAGCCAGGCAGCGAGCCAAGATGGTCGATTCCCTCAAGATCATCGGCGGTGTACAGCGCCTTCACGGCGATCCCTTCGGGCGTTTGCCAGGTTAAAT
>JBCCFA010000034.1:0-16389 GCA_039029975.1 Pseudomonadota bacterium | reverse complement strand
CCGCTTCTTGAATTTCTTCTTGGACATACCCATCTTCAACGGCCGAAATGGCGCCACCCATCTCATCGATTGTGTTGAGACTGAAAAAGTTAATATGAAATGTAAAGATACCTTGTGTTGCGGCTGTCCGATCAATAACTTAGCAACGGAAATGTCACCAGTGGATGAGGGTTTCCGCGAACGCATTGAGAAAATTTACAAGCGCTGGCACAAGCAAATTGCCTGCGCGATTTTGGAAGCACAATCCGCCGGTAGTGTGAGAGCGGATATCGAAGCAAGCGAAGTGGCTTATTTCGTGATTGCCAGCATTCAAGGTGCTGTTGGCTTGGCGAAAAACGCGCAGGATTTTGGTTTGTTTAAACATTCCGTACAAGGTTTGTTTGGTTACTTAGAAGGCCTGCGGCCCAAAGCGGCGTAAAAAAATTTGATATATAACCGACCGACGGGTCGGCCGGTTATAACTAATCCTGCTAAGTCAGACTAAATATTTATAAACAAAGGAGAACGTGATGAAAAAACCAGAAAACGACCGAGACTACGATCAGCATAGCGGCCGCGCAGCGGTATTGTTTGTAGTCGGCGTCATCGTTATCGGCAGTTCCAGTATTCTGCCACCGGCTTTCTTCGGTGAAGTAAGGTCCGACAAAAGCTATGAATTGGTCGACGTGAACGGCAAGACTGTCACAATAAACAGACAAACTGGTCGGTATTTGAAAGTACCAAGTCGGTTTTAATGGGTGGCTGTGGTATCAGCGCAGGTACTGAGAGTAGTTGAAAGTGAAAGATGGAGATAATCGATGATGAGTTTTGGCTGGACAACCGCATGCTTAGGCACCAGCAAATTGAGTTTGTTGTCGCTGGCCCTATTAATTGTAGTCATGAGTTATGTGGCGAGTTTTGATCGTTATCAAACGAACCAGATATACGCTGGCAAAACCCAGCTGATGGCTGAAACGCAATTAAAACCGCTCCAGAGCGCTTTAAACTCACTCGCTGCGTCGCACCAATGGATGCAGTCGCACGGCTAGTCACCCATGGGCAAGAAGAAAAATACACGAGGAAGAACACAATGAAAGATTTGATAGCTGATTTATGCGCGGAAAATTTTGACGCGCTAGCACTCGCGCCAGGTTTAGCTTTGGTCGATTTTTGGGCGGAGTGGTGTGGGCCATGCCGAACGCTTGGACCAATCGTTGAAACAGTTGCTGAGCAAAATCAGGAATCGCTACGTGTGTTCAAAGTGAATGTAGACGACCATCCTGAGCTGCCGCAACGCTATGATATTCGTGGCATCCCAACGCTGTTGTTGTTCCAAGATGGGGAATTGGTTGACCGCGTTGTAGGTGTGCAACCAGCGGCTGCAATCCAAGCTATCGTCGACGAGTATACAGTGAGCGCCTAAAAGCTTACTGCAGGGTTGAGTGAACAATGTTGTGATGCAGTAAGCGCACAAAATTGTCTGGTTTGAGGAAACCGCTTGCGTATTTATCGTCAAATTCTTTCGTCGGTTTCGCCGCGATAATTTGTTCCAACGATTGTCCCGCGATGATCATTTCGGCGATGCGTTTGTGAGCGGCTGTGAGCATTTTTTGATAGGCGACTATTCCGGCCCTATCACTGAGCGGGCCATGTCCTGGGACGATTGTCGTTGACTCATCAATTAACGTTAACGCCTTGTTAATTGCGCTAACGACGCCATTAACGCTACCGCCGGAAGACGTATCTATAAATGGGTACATTGCTTCGAAGAACACATCGCCCGTGTGCAATACGTTATCGTTTCGAAAATAAATTAGCGCGTCGCCGTCGGTATGGGCGTTTGGTACGTGAATCACGTCCAGTTGATCGCCGTTTAAATGAAACTGCATGCGCTCAGAAAATGTAACCACCGGAAGCGCGGAGGACGATGGGGGTTGAACTGTGCTTTTAAAAAAAGCGACATATTGTTCTTCGCTGAGTCGCGCGCGCACGTTTTCATGCGCAATTATCAGTGCACCGCTTGATTCGAAAGCCTCGTTGCCGCCTGCGTGATCACGATGCCAGTGCGTGTTAATAATAAATTTCGGTGCCGCAAGAGAAAGTGAGGCGAGAGCTTCGCGAATCGGTCCCTGTTGCGTCGCATATTGATCGTCAACCATAAAGACGCCATCGTCACCGCTGGATATCAAGACATTACCGCCGTGACCCTTAAAGTAATACAAGCTTTCACTAAGTTGCGTAATTTCGATCGGCACGGGTTCTTTGGCCCACAAGCTCAGGCTGGCAATAATTAGGGCACCGCTTAGAACGTGTTTTGCGCGTCGCAGGTAGTATCTATTTCTCATAATGGTACCCGAGCTAATGCCAATCGGATGCGTCGGGAGCGCTCAGTTTCGCGCTCCAAGTAAAAGCCTATGGTGTAGTTTGCAGAATCGTCACCCCATCTATCGTGAGAGTACCAACACGGGGTGATTCTTGTCTCGTTTTTTGGATAAGTTAAACTGGTAAACGTAAGATCCAGATTGAATATTTTTGCGGCCCTGTGGCCAATCTGTTTTCCTTTAAGCCTTAAAAGGTTCGACAAATGTTGGAAATCACGCCCCTGACCCCGGCGATCGGCGCCGTTATTTCTGGCATCGATATCAGTCAGGGTTTAACGGATGAGCAAGTTGGCGAAATACGCCAAGCGTATCTGAATCATTCGGTGATTTTTTTTCGTGACCAATCGCTTTCGCCGGACCAGTTAGTAAAATTCTCCGCCCGGTTCGGAAAGATTAGCTTTTACCCTTTTGTGGAAGGAATGCCGGAACATCCGGAAGTGGTCGAGGTCGTTAAACGAAAAGACGAGAAAGTTAATTTCGGTGGGTTGTGGCATACGGACACGAGTTATCTCGAACGACCGCCAATGGGATCTGTTCTGTACGCCAAACAAGTGCCGGCGGCCGGGGGCGACACTTTGTTTGCGAATATGTATCTCGCTTACGACATGCTGTCTGACGGCATGAAAGCTCTGCTAGAAGATAAGCGCACGATTTGCAGCGCGGAAAAACCCGATGCCGCCGTCACGCGCGTGCATCGAATTGCCGAAAGCCCTAAAGATGCTGATGAGATTGTTACCGAGGCATCGCATCCGATTGTTCGCACCCATCCCGAAACCGGTCGCAAAGCGCTTTATTGTAGTGACGCACACTCAATTCGGATTGATGGATTAACAGCCGAGGAGAGTCGCCCAATTTTGCAGTACCTCTATTCGCTGCAGCAGCGCCCAGAAATATCGTGTCGCTGGCATTGGGAAAATGGCTCGGTGGCATTTTGGGATAACCGTTGCGCTCAACATAATGCGCTATAGGATTATCACGGCCACCTGCGGGTGATGCAGCGTGTCTCTTTGGTAGGCGACATCCCGAGCTAAAGCAGCATTATATGCGCTGGGCCAATGCGTCTCCAATGTTTTCGCTTAACGTTGTTAAAGCTGATTGCGTTGTCTGCCAGTCAATACACGGATCGGTAATTGACACGCCGTACTCTAATTTGCTGAGGTCTTTGCCGAATTTTTGATTGCCCGCCGCTAAATGACTCTCGATCATTAGTCCCATGATCGATTGATTGCCCTCGATGATTTGCTGAGTAATGTTTTCTATGCACTTGAGTTGCTGGGCATGCTGTTTGTTTGCGTTGGCGTGACTGCAATCAACCATGATTTTCTGCGTTAGGCCAGCATTTGCTAACGCTTGTTCGCAGTTTTCGATGTGTGGCCTTTCGTAGTTGGGGCCGCCATCACCACCACGTAGCACGATGTGTGCATGTGCATTGCCACGAGTTCGAATTACCGAGACCTGGCCGTTTACGTCAATGCCGAGAAAGCGGTGCGGGTTAGCGACCGACTTCAGCGCGTTGATTGCAACATCCAAGCGTCCGTCCGTTGCGTTTTTGAAGCCGACCGGAGACGATAAGCCAGAGGCAATTTCTCGATGCGTTTGAGATTCGGTTGTGCGCGCGCCAATTGCCGACCACGCAATTAGATCTTGTAAGTATTGAGGTGTCACGGGGTCAAGGGCTTCCGTTGCTAGGGGTAAATCCAGATTCGATAAATCGATCATCAGACGTCGCGCAAGACTTAATCCTTCTTCAATATGAAAGGAATCGTCTAACCGAGGATCGTTTATCAATCCTTTCCAGCCCACAGTAGTGCGCGGTTTTTCAAAATACGTTCTCATCACGATAAAAAGATTATCGACGAGCTCGCTGGCTAGCTTGGCGAGTCTCTTTCCGTAATCGATCGCGGCGACGGGATCATGGATAGAACAAGGCCCAACAACAATTAACAAACGTCGGTCCGTCCCGTTAAGAATATTTTTTACTGTTTGACGCGCACCCCGAACCTTCGCCTCAAGTTCTTGATCGAGGGGCAATTGCTCTTTGAGCTCAAGTGGTGTGGCCAATTTGTCGTGACCAACAACATTTAGATCATCTGTGCGCGAATTCATGTCGCCTTTCCCTTGCTTTGTTTAAGTAGTTCCTCGGCGATGATAATTTGCCTGACCTGACTGGTGCCTGCGCCGATTTCCGCGAGTTTTCCACTTCGGTAGAGTCGATTGACCTCACTTTCGAACATGAAACCCATACCGCCATGAAGCTGCACGGCGTTATCCAGCACGCGCATGCTAGATCGCCCGGCATGCAGAAGGGCAGCTGCGGTACGCTTATGGATTTCTCCACGACCGCCGCTATCTCCATCCAGAATAAGAATCTCGCGGCCAATTTGATAGGTTAGGGCGCGCATGGTTTCCACGTCTGCATACATATCGGCGAGCATACCTTGCACCAGCTGAAAGTTACCGATCGTGCGGCCAAACTGTTCGCGAGTATTCGCATATTCCAGAGTGATATCTAAGGCACGTTGCGTAAGACCGAGTGCATAAAAGCAGGCAATCGCGCGCTCAATATCTAAGCCACTCATGACAATTTTGACGCCTAAATTTTCGCCGCCGATTAAGTTGCCGGCAGGCACACGGCAATCATCGAAAACCAGCTCGCCAGTCGGGCTTCCACGCCAACCCATTTTGTTGAGCTTCTGGGCGACCTGAAAGCCGGGAAAAGTTTTTTCAACGATAAATGCCGATATGCCGTGGGCGCCGCGCGCCTGATCGGTTTTTGCGTAAACCAATAGCACGTCAGCGACGGGACCATTCGTGATAAATAGTTTGCGGCCATTGAGAATGTAGTCGTCGCCATCGCGTTTGGCCGTGGTTGCCATACTGCCAAGCGCATCCGAACCGGCACCGGGTTCGGTGAGACCTAAGGCACCAATCGCTTCGCCCGCGCAGAACTTCGGAAAATATTCACGTTTTTGATCTTCGCTGGCGTTGCGGACTAAATTATTAACGCAAAGATTCTCACTTGCGAGCAAAGATGCGGAGATGGCATGGTTCCAATAGGCCGTTGCTTCAGAAATCAAACACTGCGCGAGCACATCCAGCCCAGCGCCTCCATACGTGGGGTCTATCGTTGTTCCTAACAGCCCATGTTCGCCCATGGCGCGGTACGCTTCTTCAGGAAACCAGTCTTCCAGATCCATTTTTTCCGCAAGTGGGTAGAGCTCTTCGCGGCTATAACGGTAGGCCGTATCGTAGATGGCTTGATAGTCTTCGTTAAAACCGAAACTCTGCAAATTTGGGATTGTCATTTTTGCTCTTTACGCTCGAGATTAAGCCACGTGATCGGTGATGGCCTGGTACAGCAGTTGAATGGCGGTGTCTGCGAAAATCTCCATATTCCCCTCACGATCGGGACTACCATTTTCAATTCGCGACGTTAGTTGGACGGGACCCGCTACAGCAAGGACGCAAATGCCGGGCGGGTGACCATAGCGGGTGCCGGCCGGGCCGGTTGCGCCAAGTTCTGCCACGCCCCAGGTAGCATTCATGGTGCTCCGTATCTGTTCCGCGCAAAGGGAGACGTATTCTTCGCTGAGGGGCGTTTGTCCCTTGAGTACATCATCTGGAATACCCAGCAAATTGCGTCGCGCTTCAATGGTATAAATCACGGTGCCACCCAAAAAATAAGCTGATGCGCCCGGCACCGCGAGTAGGGAACTAGAAATCAAACCGCCTGTCGAGGATTCGGCGACAGCGACAGTATGCTCATGGGTTTTTAAGAGTTCGGCGACTTGTAAGCCACGCTCGGATAAAGTTCTCATCGATACCTCCAATTAGAAAACGGCGCGCATTATCACCGCCCCTGGTATTATTGCAGGTCACTAGCTTGCAACACCATCCAGTTCACGAATATCGGGCTTGACGCAGTGAACGCAAACGTCAGCAAAACTTATCGGGCCTATCGATGCCATGAACTTGGCGATTACCAGCGGTTGTCGATTGATGAATTACCCGCAATCGAACCCGCAGCAGGCGAAGTGGTGATTGCCACGCGGGCCTTCGCAATTGGCTTTCCGGAATATTTGATGATTCGTGGCGAATATCAGTTGAAACCGCCGCTGCCTTTCGTTCCGGGCATGGAATGCAGCGGCGAGATTATCGCTACGGGGACGGAGGTTAGCGATTTTGTGGTAGGGCAAACCGTTTTCGGCTCAACCCGAATTGGTGCCTACGCCGAACAAGTTGCCATCAAGGCCGAAAATTGTTTGCCCTTACCAAGCACGTTCGATCATGCGGCCGGCGCGTCTTTTTTGGCTGCCTACAAAACAGCCTATGTTGGTTTGTTTGAACGGGGCGCGCTTCAAGCCGGCGAGACTTTACTAGTTCACGGTGCCGCTGGAGGCGTTGGCTTAGCGGCGGTGGAGCTAGGAAAATATTTAGGAGCAACAGTAATTGCTACCGGTTCCAGCACGGAAAAACTCAGTGTAGTCAAAGATAAAGGCGCCGATTTCGTCATTAACTTAAACGATGGAGGATTTCGAGACCAAGTCAAATCGCTTACATCAGGTCGCGGGGCGGACGTGATATTTGATCCGGTCGGCGGCGATGTTTTCGATGAATCGATGCGCTGCATTGCGACATTTGGACGCTTACTCGTTATTGGTTTCGCCGGCGGCCGGATCCCCAAGCTGGCGGTCAACTATGCGCTAATCAAGCAGGTTTCGATCGTCGGAGTGCGAGCGGGAGAGTATGGACGGGTTGATCCGGTTGCTGGCGAAAGAGTACTGCAAGCGCTGTTGCGCTTGGCCGATGAAGGCCAGCTGCAACCTCATATTTACAAGCGATTTGATTTTGAGCAGCTCTCGGCTGCATTTGATGAGCTTGTCGAGCGAAAGGTAATTGGCAGAGCGGTGGTAGAAATTAATTAACTCTGTACGGAGGAAAAAAACATGGTGATGCGAGCGGGAAAAAATGCAATTGATATCGGTATCTTGGTGAACGATATCGAAAAAAGTTTAGCTTTTTATCAAGGTTTATTGGGATTAGAGAAGATTCAAGAAATGCCGGTGCCGTTTGGTACGATGCATCGACTCGCGTTCGGCGACAGCTTTGTGAAACTCATCGATCCCACCAAGGTACCCCCGGCAGGAGCTGATGGACTCACGAAAGCGCTCGGTTTTCGCTATCTAACGTTCCAGGTGGCGAACATTGGAGAAATTTGCGACGCCTGCGAAAAAGCCGGCATTCAATTTGAGATTCCGAAACAAGAGCTGATGCCGGGTGTCACTATCGCCATGGTGAAAGACCCCGATCAGAACGTCGTGGAGTTTGTTGAGCGCGCTTAGTTTTAATTGTTGAATTTCTGGGTGCGCGTCGCTTTTGTGTCGTAAGTTCGCGCTAGCTTGCTGTTAAGCGTTGCCGAGATTTTATCGAGCGCCTCAACGGCTACGTCGAGCTTGCCGCCCATCCGCAGGAACCCATGGACCATACCCTCGTAGCATAAGGACTCAACCGGCACGCCCGCTTCTTTGAGCGTTTCTGCATAGCAAAGACCCTCATCGCGTAAGGGATCATACCCCGCGGTAATGATTGTCGCAGAAGGCAGACCAGCATGGGATGTCGCGAGTTGCGGTGACGCACGAAAATTGCGCTGCTCGTCGGCGTTCGGCAAATACCAATTTGTGAATTGATGCATGGCGTTGGTGGTGAGGAGATAGCCTTCGCCGTTTTCTGCCATTGAAGGATGTGTGGCTGTGAAATCGCACGCCGGGTAGATGAGTAGTTGGTGGCGCAACTCAAGCGCAGTGTCGCGAAAGGCAAAACAACACGCGGCTGCTAAATTGCCGCCCGCTGAGTCCCCACCCACTCCAATACAGTCGGGCTTGATACCCAAGCGCGCGACGTTATCGAAAGTCCAACGCGTCGCGAATTCGCAATCGTCGATGGCGTTTGGGAATGAGTGTTCCGGCGCAAGCCGATAGTCTACGGCGATCACAACAATATCTGCGTGGCCGCATAGATATCGACACACATGGTCGTGCGTATCTAGGTCGCCGACAGCCCAACCGCCGCCATGAAAAAAAACCAAAGCACCGTGTTCACCGCCTGACGGCGGCGTATAAATTCTAAGTGCTAGTGGATTGTCGTTCGGACCGCTAATCGTTTCGTTAGTCACGCCGCCAAGGTCGGGTGTTGCGTGTTCATAAAAGCTAATAGTCTCACGATAAGCAGCTCTTGCCGCCAGTGGATCGGTCGCGTCAAACGGCGGCCCGCCTGCATCGTTGACTGCCTTAATTAGCGCTTTGCATTGTGGATCAAGAGACATAGTTACTCCTAGTTCTAGCGCGAATTGCCCGTAATAATGGTTCCAGTGCGAAGAGGCGCAACGCAGAAGGCGGCGGGTTCGGATGCGAGATGCGAATTCATGATTCAAACGGACGAGGCGCCTGGTGCCTGTGATTGAATCTGGACGACCCAGATTGCGATTCAAACGCGTCGCCTTCAAGGCGCGTATCGCACGCAATAGTGGTTCTATTGCGAAGATGCGCAACGCAGAAGACGGCGGGTTTGGGCGCAAGATGCGAGTTCACGATTCAATCAGAGGCGCCAGATACCGCATCGGGTCATTTGCTGCGGTAGCCGTGGTAAGTATTTCTGGTTGCATGTGATATATCGCTTTGCGGCGATGTTCTTCGGAATCAGGTTGCGGTCCTATATAGCTCCCTAGATCCCGGCCCCACTGCACCGCGGCTCGACCGAACCTAACCCGAGATTCTTCCCAAGCAGCGAGCGCGGAATCTTGGTCCTGTGCGCTCAGCGCCAGCGCGAGTTTACTTGCGTCATCTGCCGCTTTAGATACACCAAGTCCAACGTGTGGACGGGCAGTAAATGCGGCATCGCCGATTAATATTGCCTGGTTAAATCGCATCTGAGGCACGACAAAGTCGTACATGCCTTGAATGAAAGGTTCGGCCGTTGCTTTGATCACAGCTTGGGCCTGGGGCGCAAGATAATGTTTACTTTCTGCGCGCATTTTCTCAACAATTTCTCGACGGATAAGCGTATGGGGGATACCAAGTGGGTAATATTTCCCGTTGTCGTCGGTCAATGCATCGCGTAATTGAGCAGCAGGTGTTGTTCGATACCAAGCCCAGTTGTACCAGCGATTTCCTGGCGTCATTGTGTCGTTGGGTCCAGCGACCAAGTAACCCAGCCAATGACCGCCAGGCGCCATACTAAAGGCCATTTTATGCGCGATTGCTGTGTGAACACTGGGTTCAATAAGCGACTCATCGATCAAACCCCGCCACCCCAGATAGCCGCAATATTCCGCTTCGATTTCTGGCGCGAGTAATTGCCGTGTCGTCGAGCGGGTGCCATCGGCGCCAATCAGCCAATCGCCGATGGCTTTAGTGCCATCCTCGAAACTCGCTTCAATGTTGCCATGACGCTGTTCGATCCCGCATAAACTTTTGCCGAGATGATAGGCGTTGTCAGGAATTTTTTCGCGAAGAAATCGGAAAATAAATCCCCACGATGTCATTCGTTGCGGCATATCGCAGCGCGCTAACTCTACTCCGTCTCGATCAAACATAACGCGGCCGTTGCTGTGAACACCCATCTCATCTCGAAGCTGAATACCCGCGCTTTCTACTGCCGCGTAGAGTTCATTATGCGTAGCGATGCCGGCGCCTCGATTCACTAAGGGCGCGCCGGCGCGTTCATAGATATCGACCCGCCACCCAGCGTTGATTAAATTGATGGCCGCGAACAGGCCAGCCATCGACCCACCGATGATAATGGCGCGTTGTTGTTGATTTTGTTCGGAAGACATTTTTTTGCAGCTTCAGTTATGCGGTAATTAGTCTCGGTTGAGTGCCCAGCGCTCGCCATCTTCATAGTTTCGAAAGACTCGCACCTTCATGTGCGATGTATCGTTTACCATTTCGAACATACGTCCTAACCCGTAGGCTAAATCGCTTGAGACAATAAACGCGATGCACGCCTCGCCGCGCTGTTCTTGGTGAGCACTTGCTTCGCGGCTAATCGTTTTTATATCTTCGGCATTAATGTGCAATAGCTCGGTGTGCCGCAAATCCCAGATGCTCGGTAAACCCTTCTTAAAGCCCGGCATGTTAATGATATCCCTAATGGCGGCGCAGGCTTCGCTGACCGTCACTGGCTTGCTGGGCGTAACTCGGACAATACCAGCATTTTCATCAATTATGATCTCTATGGATGACAATCTAATTCGCTCGCAAAATTTGTCTCGGTTATCGCTTTGGCGGAGCCATGCCTTCGGCAGGTGACGCTTTCATTTTACGGAGTGCATCACTAATCGAATGATTTTTTCACAAGGTTGCTATTCTTGGCCTGTATCTAATGGTGCGCGGATGATCCTTGTTAATAAAGTAATTCCGCGGTTAGCTGCCGTCCTGCGTTTTCGCAATCGCTTTGATGGCGGTTCGTTGATGTAATGTTAGCTACTTTCGATTCAAATACGTGGCCAGCGCGGCACGTTTTCTAGTTCGTCATATTCAGGATATATCGTGATATTGGAAACTTTACCCTGATCCAGCCAGAAGGAAATATCGGTTGCGCGATCAACGTAATCTTTGCCCTCGTCACCGTAATCCAACTGCAATTCGAGGTTGGGATATTTCATCAACAGGAAATTCTCAGCCAACCCAATTGGGTTAAACCCCTTGATGTTGACGTCGGGGTGGGTAGTCGTGATTCGCGCTAAGCGGAAGTCGACGTCTGAATCGAAGCCGAGTTCTAGCCGCAGTAAGCGGTATGTCCACACTTCGCTCTCAACGTCGTCGTCATATTGGCCTTGGAGCTTTTTTTCGGGTTGGCCGAGTTGCGCTTGAATTTCGGTTCTGCTGGAACCGAGCAGGATATCGTCGATGCCACGGTGAGGTGATATCTGCATGATTGATATTTCCTTAAGCCCAGGCGCTATCATACGCGTTCTGTAGGTAAAGTGCGTCATCCTTAATATGGATCCAGAACTCTAGCAATGAATTTCGATCTCTTGCCGGCAAAACCAGATTACACGGGCTGCTCCATTGTGAATCTAATGACGAGTATCAAAGGTCATTATGTCGCGGGGGACTCGGTTTACGCTCAACTGAACGATTTTCCTGCGGAAAATTTGGACGGCGTGAAGCGATTGATATTGTTAGTTGTTGACGGTCTGGGTGCCGATCTATTGGCGACGTTTTCGGCGGCAACCGATGACCGATTCCAACAACACGCGGTAACGCGCATGACCTCGGTTTATCCGCCAACGACTGCAACAGCGATTACCACGTTCATGAGTGGCCAGGCACCGCAACAGCACGCCCTGACCGGTTGGCATATGAACTTTCGAGAAATTGGCGCGACCGCTGCTGTTCTACCGTTTATTTCACGTTTTGGTAAACGCTCATTAAGCGAACAAGGTGTGGACATTAATCGCTTGGTTGATTGCGAGAGCTTTTCTGATGCGGTGCCGGTCGCCGCGCACCTCCTGTTGCCACACGATATCGCGAACTCAGATTTTTCGCGGCGCCTTGGTGGTTCCGCGAAACGTCATAGTTTTAATGGCCTTGACGATTTTGCAGATAAACTCGTTGCCTTCGCGAGCGATACAAACGAGCCAGCATATCTCTACGCTTATTGGTCTGAATTCGACCATCTCGCCCACCGGTATGGCCCCTCGCATCAGCGAGTCTTCGAACATTTTGTCGAATTACAACGGCGATTGAGCGTGACGCTAAACCAAATCGCTGATCCAGAAACCGCGATTTTGATCACGGCAGACCACGGTTTTCTCGATTCGGGTCCGGCAGAATGTGTGCAGCTAAGTTCGCATCCAGCGCTTGCAGATATGCTCGCGATGCCCTTATTTGGAGAACCTCGCTCGGCCTATTGTATCGTTCGCAGTGGCTGCGAGTCCGAGTTCGAAAGCTATGTGGTCTCGGAGTTAAGTGATTACCTCACCGCAATACCGAGTAGAACGCTCGTCGAAAAGAACTGGTTTGGTTTGGGCGAGCCACATCGCGAACTTGGTTCGAGGCTTGGCGACTACACGTTGCAAATGAAAGATCGCTATACCATTCGAGATCAATTAGTGAGCGAGCACGCTTTTGATCTGTACGGCATGCACGGCGGCGTAACTGCCGCCGAACTCTGGGTGCCTTTGCTTTACTTTGGCGGGAATGCCGAATCCGTTGAATTTTAGACTTTGATCGCTCTGCTAATTAGGAAATCCTGACGCAACAGGTTGTTTTCAAAATAGGTTGAAATAAGCGCTTCGAATTCTCCCCTCAATGTCGCGAGTGTGTCAGGTTCTGATTGCGGAGATTCCACAAGTTTTTCCATGGGTCCGATATTCGCCTCCATGAATAAGCGGAGATGTCGTGGACTCAGCGTCGGGAAAAACATGGTGGCGCGATTGAAGGTAATATCGCGGGCTTTGTCACCAAAGCGCTGGGTCACAATGGCTGGGTCACCCCACAAAACGGGTGCGTCAGCCCCTTCCGGCGGAGGAGGCGCATACTTTGCCATTAGCTTGAACATGCGACCGGTATAAACATCGGGCGGCCAGGTAGAGAAAGCGATGGTGCCGCCAGGTTTCAACACTCGCAACATTTCGCCCAGCGCCTTATCAGCCTGCGGCCCGAACATATGACCAAATTGGCTCAGCACCATGTCGAACTCATTATCGTCGAACGGCAGATTCTCGACGTCGGCTTCGTGAAAAGGGATATCAAAACCGGCGAGTTCGGCGTTGTGTCGGGCGTGTTCCAACAAAGCCGGTGATAGATCGCTGCCCACTACATCAGCACCGGTCCGTTTCGCGGTTAATGCCACAACGCCGGTACCGGAGCCGACATCGAGAACTTTATCGGATGGTTTTGGCGCCGCGAAGCGCACGAGATAAGGAGCCGCGGTGCCGGTGATTGATTCGAAGGGTTGGAATGTCGACCAGGCCTCGCGGGCGCCGGCTTTGAACTTATCGAATTTGTCCATAATAGATGATGCTCATATAGGGTTAATCTTGGACCGTTTGGGAGAAGGCCCGCGTTGTCGCTTAGAGTGGGGCTATTACACGCGAACGCAATATCATGCGCAACTCCAACAGTTGGTCAAAATGTCGGCGAATTTGTCTAACACTTCGGTTTATCGAACCAAACGGTGAGGATTTCACTCGCCAATTTCTTGTTCATTTAGCGTAAAATGGTGGCTCGATGGTGGCTGTGTCGGTCCCCTCGCGACGTTAAGTTGTAAACCCCGTCAGGCCCGGAAGGGAGCAGCGGTAGCAGCAGCGCGGGCGCCGAGGTGTGGCTGGCACTGCCGCCGCTCTTGCTCGGACAAAGCAACCGCCATAACGAGTTGTCGTCTATGAGCTTTCGCAAGCGGAACATCTTGGCATGAGTTATCAGGTGCTCGCCCGCAAGTGGCGACCCCAAACATTTCGACAAGTGGTCGGGCAGGCGCACGTTTTGCGCGCGTTGGTGAATGCACTCGAGACCGACCGTTTGCACCATGCCTACTTATTCACCGGCACCCGCGGCGTTGGGAAAACGTCGCTGGCGCGCGTGTTCGCTAAATCCTTGAACTGCGAGACTGGCGTGACGAGCGAACCATGCGGCGTTTGTTCCAGCTGCCAAGAGGTTGATGAAGGCCGGTTTGTTGATCTAATCGAAGTAGACGCCGCGTCGCGAACCAAGGTTGACGAAACGCGTGAACTGCTCGATAACGTGCAATACGCAGCGACTCGCGGACGTTACAAAGTGTATTTGATCGACGAAGTGCATATGTTTTCCACGCATTCGTTCAATGCGCTGTTGAAAGCATTAGAAGAACCTCCACCACACGTGAAGTTCTTGTTGGCGACGACCGATCCTAAGAAGTTGCCGGTAACGATTCTGTCGCGATGCCTTCAATTCAATTTGAAACGCGTGCCGGTTGCCGACTTGGTTGAGCATCTAACGATGATAACGGCACAAGAATCTGTGGATGCCGAACCAAGCGCCATTGCGCAGCTTGCGCAGGCCGCGGATGGCAGCGTTCGTGATGCCTTGAGCCTGCTGGATCAAGCGATAGCTTACGGTGGCGGCGCGCTTACTGAGACGGACGTCGGCAACATGCTCGGGACAATTGCTGGTGGTGAACTCGTAAAAATAGTGGAAGCCTTACATGCCAATAGCGGGGTTGATTTACTGCGCATTATTCGAAAACTCGCTGAAACCGCACCGGATTTTCAATATGTACTTGGTGAACTGCAGTCACTGCTTCGCCGCATCGCTGTGGCCCAAGCCTTAGATAATGGGGTAGAAGAGTTTGAACAGTCGGCTGATGTTTTGCGCTTGGCGACGATGTTGTCACGCGAAGACGTTCAGCTTTTTTATCAAATTGCACTTGTGGGCCAGCGAGATTTGTCACTTGCGCCAGACCCGCTAGCGGGTTTTGAAATGCTGATGCTGCGAATGCTCGCGTTTCAAATAGACTCGGGAAATTCACGGGCCGCTACCGTTCCCGTTAGTTCGGCAACCAAAGCAACTACTAGCGCCGCGTCTGCGACTAATGCACCGTCGGCCAACGATAAAGAGTCTATTGCCGAAGCAGCCATTCCGGATGAAGGGCCCGCGTTAAACGAAGAGCGAACGCCACCAGTGCGTGCGGCACACGACGACGGTAAGCAAGCGGCATCGATTCGATTGGACGATGAGCTGGACTGGCACAGCTTGGTTGATCGAATGCAACTAGACGGCATGGTGCGTGAACTAGCCCGTAATGCTAATGTCACGAAGCTCGGCAGTAAGGTCTTGGAGTTAGTCGTCGAGCCGCAACACGAAAACCTCCGCGCAGACCGTCTAGTACGAGGTTTGCAGCAGGCGCTTTCTAAGCAGGCAAATATGAACGTTCAGATTAAGGTTGTTGTTGCCGATTCTGGTTCGGTGGATACGGTTGCCAAACGCATGAGCGAACAAGAGCGCCAGCGGCAACAAGAGGCCGAAGCGATTATCGCCGACGATCCCACCGTGCAAACGCTGCAAGCAGAGTTTGGTGCGACGATCGAATCGGTGTCACCGCGTTAGCCACGGTCTTGGGCGATTTCGTAATGTTAATTAGTAACTACGCTTAATTACACTAGATTACAGGAACATTTTGATGAAAGGCGGACTTGGTAACATCATGAAGCAGGCGCAGCGCATGCAAGAGGATATGCAAAAAGCTCAGGAAGAAATCGCGCGCATGGAAATCACGGGAGAATCTGGTGCCGGCTTGGTACGTGTAGTGATGTTGGGTAATCGCGATATTAAATCTGTTGCGATAGATGAATCGTTGAAAGACGAAGACTTGTCGATGCTGGCAGATTTGTTCGCAGCGGCCGTCAACGATGCCAATCGAAAAGTGGAGTCCACAACGCAAGAGAAAATGTCGTCCTTAACTGCAGGACTCAATTTACCGCCGGGCTTCAAACTACCTTTTTAATGTGGATGACGCATTAGATGATGGGGTCTCCGCTGCTTGAGAAGTTTATTAGTGCGTTACAGTGTCTGCCGGGCGTGGGTAAGAAGTCTGCACAGCGAATTGCTTTTCAACTGCTGCAGCGCGATCGTGACGGCGCCATTCAACTGGCCGATGCGATCAGAGATGCGATGGAGCAAATCGGCCAATGTAAGAGTTGCCGGACTTTTAGCGAAACGGAAATCTGTTCACTCTGTCGATCGCCCAAGCGCGACCGATCGATCCTGTGCGTGGTAGAGAACCCGCTGGACGTCAGCGCCATCACTCAGTCATCGGACTTTAACGGATTATTTTTTGTCCTGATGGGTCATTTATCTCCCATTGATGGCGTCACGCCAGCAAAACTTGGTATGGACACGCTCCGGGCGCGTTTAGAAACCGGCGAGGTAAAAGAGCTGGTTGTCGCCACGGGTACAACCATGGAGGGTGAAGCGACGGCGCATTATTTGAAGGAATTAGCGAGCGGCTTTAATGTGAGCACATCGCGAATCGCGTTCGGCGTACCGGT
>JBCCFA010000033.1:0-16391 GCA_039029975.1 Pseudomonadota bacterium | reverse complement strand
TTTAACGATTGTGTTGTATTATGTAATGTAATTGATGTACGTGTTATGTGTATGATTATGTCTTGTAAATGTTTTGATTGTTTAGGAACTATCGTGTATTTTTGTATTGTTCATTTTTCATCCCGTGAGAGTTTATAGGTTGTTTCGTCGTATGTTATGAATGTTATAAATGTCAGTGAATTTGTGTTTTCATCATTATGTTGTAAGCTGTCTGTACATATGTTTGTGTTCGCCACAGTGTTTTAGTAAGTTTATATTATAGTCTTGTTGTTTTGTATCCAATTTCTAGCATTATTTATTTGTATTTATACTTTGTATTTGTGTTTCATTTAGCCGTCTTCAGTGAACAAACGCGTCAAAACCTAATGGTAACTATGCTGTCGTTTTGTGACATGCTTGTGATATGTCAGCGGCAGTAACAGAATCTTTTCCAGCTAATCTTCCAGGGCTTCATCTTTTGGCACTGGAGGACGATAACCGCCCACCAGGAATTTGGGGGCAGAAACTATGTGTGAATATTTTCTGACTTAAATAAAAACATCTGTGCGCGTTCCAAAACTTATGTTCTTTAACGTCTCAATTTTATTTTTTTGAATAAAAAGGTCAAGAACTAAGAGACTACCGATTGATTAAAACACTTTTTACTGATTTTAAATGCCTTGATTAAACGCTGTGGCTTTGCCGTCGAGCCCCTCCTACACAAAACAGGCCATCTAAAAAAATGCACACCACCAACGGCAACAGTACCGGACTCGCCGTTAAATTCAGAAAATCAGTAGCGTTCGGGTTTAATACTTAGTCTAGTAGACATTCCGAATTCTCTGGTATTGCAGCAAACTCCAAGGTCTCAAAATCGCGGCAAGGTTCTTGGCCACGTCAGAATATATCATCGGAGAAATGCAAAGTTCCCGAATCAATCTTCACGCCAACGACGATGTCGTTATCCCATTGACCTACGCTAATTACCTCTGCAATTTCTCCGATTCGCCTGTAGAGACGTTCGCACCTCCCGACCAACGGCAGATGCTTGCTCCAATATACCCCCTATTTTGTTGGTAACACGACGACCGCGTCGTGGCTCGAAATATCGTTAAAACGCAAGCGTGCCAAAGATTAGCCTTAAACCGCTTTGTACGCGAGCCAATGGGTATTAACATAAATATCGTTCAACATTTAGCAGTAGTAATGAGATTGGTAGCAGCAGTATCGATTGCCATAAAATACTCAGTTGCAATTCGGAGCGCCATCACTTTGAAACTTTATCGAGACTTCACGACGCAAGATGAGATTGATGATCAATATCAGATCGAACGGCAAGTCGAGGACCCCGCCTATTACCGAGATTTTTTTGTAAATGAAAGCGCAGCCGCACGAAACGAACTAGACTGCCATCTAGATGTCCGCTTCGGTCCCACCGTTGCTGAAACCGTTGATATATTTCCCGCTGCCGATCCGAACGCGCCCATCGTGGTCTTTATCCACGGAGGTTATTGGCGACGTTTAAGTAGCAAAGAATTTTCGCTTGTTGCTCGAGGAACGGTCGCACGCGGTATTACGATGGTGGTGACTAACTATGCGTTGTGCCCACGAGTAACGATTCCAGAAATTACGCGCCAGTCGCGAGCGGCGCTTGCTTGGCTTTATCAAAGCGAGCTAAAGTTCAACGGTAGTCGAGAGCGAATTTTCGTCTCCGGCCATTCGGCAGGCGGCCACCAAGTTGCCCGATTATTGGAAACTGACTGGGCAGGTGATTACGGGCTACCACAAAATTTTATTCGCGGTGGTTTCTCAATCAGTGGGTTATTTGATCTCCGTCCTTTGCGTTATTCGTGGTTACAGCCGATGATTCAGCTTACTGACGATATCATCAATGCCGAAAGTCCTCAGCTGCACGAAGTTCCGCAAAAAGCGCCGTACTTATTTGCCAGCGTAGGCGGCGACGAATCACCCGAATTTCACCGGCAGTCGACTGATTATATCGCCGCATGGAACGCGGCTGGCCTTGAAGGTGAGTACGACTCACAAGTTGGCAAAAATCATTTCAGCGCCATTGATGGGTTCGCCGACCCCGATAGCCGACTGTGCCAACAGTTAGTCGATTTTATTGCCCGCTGCGAAGGCTAGACAGGGTTTAGCGTCTTATCGGGATTAGGCTTTCGCGTTCTCGCCTTGAATCCATCCCGCTATGCGTTCAGGTGTCGCCGGAATTTCATTGACACGAACATGATAGGCGCTGAGTGCGTCATCGATTGCGGAAGAAATAGCCGCCGGTGCCATTAACCGCCCGGCCTCTCCACCACCCTTAATACCATGAGGCGTGAATGGTGATGGGGTTTCTAGGTGAGCAACTTTAATCTCGGGAATATCCATACTCGTGGGGATCGCATAATGGTGATAGTTTCGCGTCATCAACTCACCGTTATCGCTGTAAACATATTCTTCCATCAAGGTCGTACCAATGCCATGGGCCGTGCCACCGCGAATTTGTCCTTCCAATGATCGCGGATTAACAACCGTACCGTTATCGTGAACGGCTACATAATCAAGAATTGAAACCGAACCCAAATCGGGATCGACTTCCACCACCGCGATATGGCATCCATGCCCCACAAACGGAAAGAAAATACCAAAATCTTTGCCATCACCTTTTGGTAAGGTCATATGCGGGTGATCAAATACGGCACTCGCTTCGAGCCCAGTAGAAATATCGATTGGCAGATTGTGTTTAAACAGTTGTGTCATGGCAGCAATTTCAATGAGAGATTTTGCCTCGTTCGGGTTTTGCTTCGACCTGACAAATCCTGCATCCCAATATACGTCTTCGAGCGGCAATTCCATTAAAGCGGCGGCGACTGTGATAGCTTTCTTTCGAATGATCTCTGCTGCTTGGTTAATCGCACCAGCCACCATAATCGTGAAACGGCTACCAGCTGGACCAGTGCCTGGATAACCAGCGTGCGAGCCCGCATATCGAACAACGATATCGGTGGGGTTTACACCAAGCTCGTCCGCCAACAATTGGGTAACGACGGTTTCCGCACTGTTTCCAGTAAACGCGCCCGAAAACAGACTCACCGTTACGCCGCCAACCGCGTCTACACTGATATTGACGCTTTCGGGCATGCTGGTGACACGCATCGGTTGATCGATGAGAAGGCCTAACTCCGTTCCTGCAAACCCACTTCGTTCATTAGCAGTGCATACACCGACGCCGATGAAGCGGTTTTCGGTGGCAGCTTTTTTACGCCAGGCTGCGATGTCGAGCATGGAAATTGCTTTATCCAGCACAGCGAAATAATCGCCGCTATCGTATTCGTTACCGAACGGTATACGATAGGGAAACGCAGATGACGGGATGAAATTTTTTCGGCGTATCTCAAATCGATCCATCTTTAGTTTCGCCGCCGCCATATCGACCATTCGTTCGAGCACCCAATTGTGGACCTCCGAACCGAACCCTCTGCAAGCGCCTTGCTGACACTTATTTGTAAGCACCGCCGTCAATTGATAACTGACGTGCGCAATTCGATAAGGTCCAACTACTTGCGACAAGGCGTTAGCATGTGTACCAACGCCATATTGCAAGTAGGCGCCGTAATCATCCACTACATCGATTTGTAAACCCAACAATTCGCCGTTATCGGAAAAAGCGAGTGCAGCATCGTATAGGCGATCGGATCCGTGGTGATCGCAATTACTGATATTGTCAAATCGATCCTCGACGAACTTCACCGGCCTAGCGCATAGTTTTGACATCATTCCGGCCAAAGCGGCCACTTTTACTGCCCAAGTTTTTGAGCCGAAGCTACCACCCGCGGGTGCTGGTAGTACTTGAAGTTGATTGCTCTGAAGGCCTAAGGTTTCGGCCAACATGAACAAAAAATTAGAGAAAGTCAGCGAATTGGTATGAATTCTCATCGCGCCCGTCGCGGAATCGTAGTCTGCAATGGCGCCAACGGTTTCCATGGGTTGCGCGCCCGATCGTCGCCAACGTAATCGATCACGCACCACGTGATCGGCAGACTCAAATACTTCGTCAACGTCTCCCCAACTTAGTGCCCGCTCAAACACCCGATTCGTACCTAAATCCTCATGGATAGGTACGGAGTCGTTATCTAGCGCTTGCTCTAACGTGCCGATTGGTGGAAGCGGTGCGTAATCAACCTTGACCGCTTGCCGCGCATCCTCAGCCAAGGCGCGGCTCGCTGCAACAATGACTGCGACAGGCTCGCCAACATAGCGAACTTTTTCTGCAGCGATTGCTCGCCATATGTGTTTTTCCGGATACGGGCCGAGATCGGGCAGAGGACCGAAAACGGTCGCAGCTTCACCGCCCGTTAAAACTCGAACCACACCTGGCATGGCTAATGCCGCACTCGTATCGATCGACACTATCGTCGCGTGTGCGTGCGGGCTCGGGATAATCACGGCATGTAGCATGTCCGGTAAAGCTAAATCATCGATGTATCGACCCTTACCGAGTAGGAATTTAGGATCTTCGACGCGCGGCATCGATTTTCCCAACCACGAGGTTGCCGACGATGATTGCCCGCGATCACTCATTGGTAGGACTCCGCCGCCGTTAATATCGCTTCGACGATGAACTCATAACCGGTACAACGACAGAGATTGCTTGCTAGGTGCTCGCGAATTTGATCCGCGGTCGAATGCGGATTTTGAGTTAGGATCTCGTGAGCGCGAATTAACATCCCTGGCGTGCAATAACCGCACTGCAAAGCTTGGCGGTCACGAAAAGCTTCTTGTAACGGCCCAAGTTCCCCTTGGGACGAGTCCTTATTTAGGCCCTCAACGGTTAAAACGTTTCTCCCATTTGCTTGGACAGCTAACATTAAACATGAGCGTACCGACTGCCCATCAACAAGGACGTTGCATGCACCGCAAACACCATGTTCACATCCCGCATGCGCGCCTTTAAAGCCCAGTTGTTCGCGTAAACAATCGAGCAGACTTGAACGACTCTCCACTTCAACAGCGACGTTTTCTTCATTAACGATAAAACTGAGCGAATGTTTACTCATGCGTTCTGTGCTCTAAGGCACGCATCCGCTATCGCGCGGTTTAGTAAAACCCCACAAGCGTGCCGCCGATAGTCCGCTGACGCCAGCACATCACCCGTAAAGCGTAAGCTGTTCATTGCCGCTTTCGCCGCTGCTTCAATTTCAACACGGTCGTTAATCGACAATGCGCTGAATTCGGTGGTCAGGTCTTGCGATACCGGTGGATGGCCTGTGGCATAAACCGTTGCAAGGACTTCATGGAAAGATTCAGCAACAGTGACGCAACATATCGCGCCAGCAATTGCGACGCCATTATGTCGACGCTGAGTCTCGGCGACACCGAGGTGTTGATTTGCGGCGAGTCGTGGAAATCTTATTCGAGTAATTAACTCAGTCGCGGCGGCGGCAGTAGAAAATGGGGCAGTGTAGAAATCGCGTGCCCTAATTACGCGTTGGGTTGATTGGCTCTCAAGATGAATTGTTGCGTTTAGACAAACTGCAAGCGCGGGTAATTCCGCCGACGGATCGCCGTGCGCCACGCTACCTACCAGCGTACCGCGATGTTTGATTGGATCTGAGGCAATTAGCGCCAGTAGGTCCGGGAGATAGCTATAGTCTTGGCGAACCCGCTGGTTGTGTTCCAAATCCGCTTGCCTGACAATCGCGCCTATTGTTAGCTCATCATCACAAAAATCGATCTGTTTAAATTCTTCAACTGCATTGATATCGATTACGTGCTTTAAAATTCGCTGACGAGTATTTAATTCCGGTATCAGGCTTTGGCCACCGGCCAATATGCGCGCCTCCGGTGACAGCTCTGTCAGTAAGGCAAGCGCCGATAAGCGCGATTCGACGACGTGATAGTCGAATGGGGCAGGTTTCACTAGTTGTGCTGGTACGACGAAGCCGAACTAGCCCTCCGAGCCTCGCCACAGACCATCAGCGTAAGCTTCTAGCTGCTCGTCGGGTAATTGATGATGCTTTGGGTCGTTGAATATTGTTTCAATGTTTAGATCTTCGCGCGCACTTTGCGTTTTTTCTTTAACCGTCATTTCCACTGCGGTCGCAAGAGCGAACTCGTCGGGCTGCCCTTGTTCGCGCCCGCTAAATAGCGCCCGTTCCAAATGCGGTATCGCCGCCTGCACCAAAGGTTTTCTAAATGTCGCCTCGACTTCTTCTATTGTTCGAAATCCAAGCATCACTCGCACAGCTTCTTTATAAGCAGCTAGTTCTTCGACAGATACGTCGTTAACATTCACTTTTGGTTCCTTGTCATTTTCACCTCAGGCCGCAATACCTTCAAGGATGTTGAGATCTTTCGAAGTGGGGTTTTTCAAACCAGCAATACTGAGAGAGACATCGCGTTTTACTTCTTCATCTTCGCCCCAGCGATACATGCGTACGCCCCAGATATCGTGCCACACACCGCAAGCGGTGTGATGTAAAGTCTGATGATGACTTGTCTCCATAACGGCTTCGGCAACGGGTCGTCTGGATTCTTCATAAAGCTTAAGCGTGCTCTCATTGACCCCATCGCGGTCGAAACAGCGCTTAATGACTGCCGCTAAGATTTCTGCATCGAGAATCGCCATATTCATCCCCTGAGCAGTAGTCGGGTGCACAGTGCGTGCGGCCTCCCCGATTAAACACACGTTATGCCGTACGTAAGCATCGCTATGTCGCCAACCCACGGGATAGGAATGGGAAAGCTTATCCATCGCAGCACTGGTATCAACGCTTTCCAGCAATGGCGCCCGAACCACCAAACGATAACGTAATTCGTCGGCTGACAACTTACGCCATTCGTGCAACGTGCCCGAGGGAATCTGCACGGGGATTCGAACCTCTTCTCCGCCGTCTAGCGGAATTAATACAACCAGCCCATGTCGCCCAACATATTGCACACCTTTTTGATCCATTTCAGGCACTTTGGGTCGGGTGGTGGTTAGCATCAAGTACTCATGATCATAGGTATATCGTTCTTCCTGCCGAATCCCGAGAAAATCTCGGATTTTAGAGCGCGGTCCATCAGCAGCAACGACAATTTTGCCGCGGGCTTCAAAAATTTCCTCACCAATTTTTCCCGTAACGCCTTCAACACTATCGGAACTGGTATCCACGAGCATCCCTTGCACGGTCGCGCCCCGCTGCACGTTAATAAGGCCTGCCTGTGGTGCCATCGCGTCATACATCGCTGCATGAATACTCGAATGGCGTAGTATCGTCTGATGATTGAATTTGCCCGGCAAGGACGAAAAATCCCAATTAGCCAAATGTCCAACACGGGGATTGTAAAAATTCCATTCATGCAGCGGGAAGCCGCCGCGACGTTCGACATGCTCATAGACCCCCCAACGGTCTAGAAACTGTAGTGTTAAGGGCTGTAACACATCGCCACGATTAACTTCCGGAATCGATGCGGCGCGCTCGAGGATGATGCTAGAAATGCCGTATTCCGCAAGTGCATGGGCCATAGATGCGCCACCGACGGCACCGCCGACAATCACAACATCTGCCTCGAATTTGTGCGTCGGGGCGCCATCGTGCAGCGTCATTGAACCCAACGCGACCTTTTTTACTGTCATATCATCTTCCTCTCTGAGCGCTACTCGCGGTCGCCGAATGGACGGTATATCCTACTATCTTGCCGGCAGTAAAGCCGTCCGCGGTAAGATATTAAATCATACTTCGAATTATTTTAACGATACGGAAACAACATCATGAGTGCGCAACCCGAAATACACTATTCAGCATGCCCCCACGATTGCCCGTCAACGTGCGCTTTAGAGGTTGAAAAACTTGGCCCTGGCCTTATCGGGAAAGTTCGGGGGGCGAGTGAGAACACCTATACGGCGGGTGTTATTTGCTCAAAGGTCGCTCGGTATTCGGAACGAATCCATCATCCGGAAAGGTTGCTCACACCAATGCGCAGGACCGGGGAAAAAGGCAGCAATGATTTTTCGCCTATCGGCTGGGACGACGCGCTGGACGTGACTGCCGAAGCACTTTTAAAAGCCGAGCAGCGTTTTGGTGCCGATACGGTTTGGCCTTATTACTACGCTGGCACGATGGGCTTGGTCATGCGCGACGGTCTCAATCGTTTGCGACATGCCAAGCGTTATTCAGGGGAACATTTCACCATTTGCACATCACTTGCTTATACCGGGTATTCGGTTGGCACAGGCAAACTTGCAGGCGTTGACCCGCGGGAAATGGCAGATGCCGATGCCATTGTTCTTTGGGGCACCAACGCCGCGAGCACGCAAGTGAACGTCATGACACATGCGCTACGAGGACGACGGGAACGCGGTGCGCAGATTATTGTTGTTGATGTTTATGAGAATGCCACCGCGAAACAAGCCGACTTATTTGTCTGCGTAAAACCGGGGACAGATGGCGCACTCGCATGTGCGGTAATGCATATTTTGTTTCGTGATAATCACGTCGACAGAAAATTCCTGGAGGCCTTCACGGATTGTCCCGCAGAACTGGAAGCTCATGTAAAAAGTAAAAGCCCCGAATGGGCCGAAACCATCTGTGGCACCCCGGTCGCGATCATCGAGGAGTTCGCGGAAATTATTGGAAAAAATTCTCGGAGCTATTTTCGCTTGGGGTACGGTTTTACCCGACAACGAAATGGCGCGGTAAACATGCATGCCGCGGCGTGCATTCCAACGATTACTGGGGCTTGGCAGCACAAAGGCGGTGGCGCTTTCTACAATAATGGCGCGATATATCATTGGAATCGCACATTACTGGATGGCTTAGATGTCATGGATACGAACGTGCGTTCGCTTGATCAATCGCGCGTTGGACCCGTCTTAACAAATGACCCTTTTGATCTGCAGGATGGTCCGCCAGTTACAGCCATGCTTATTCAAAGCACCAACCCGATGTCGGTCTGTCCGGATTTGAATCTCGTTCAACAAGGATTTATGCGGGACGATTTATTCGTATGCGTACACGAACAATTTATGACCGAAACGGCAAAAATGGCCGACATCATCTTACCCGCTACGATGTTTTTAGAACACGATGATGTCTATCAAGGTGGCGGTCACCAACACATTATTTTCGGCCCCAAAATTGTCGACGCCCCGGGCGAATGCCGGAGCAATCACGACGTGGTTTGCGAAATTGCGAAAAGAGTTGGCGCCGAGCATCGTGGATTTGAGATGACATCTCGAGAAATCGTTAATGAGCTGCTATCTTCATCTGGCTGGGGTACGGTTGATGAGCTCGAAAAAAACCGTTGGATCGATTGCCAGCCCCCGTTTAACGAAGCGCATTACCTGGATGGCTTTGGTCATAGCGACGGCCGCTTCCACTTTAAGCCAAATTGGTCGGCCCAAGGTCCCGCGGGTCACGTCCCAGAAGATATTGTCGCGACCATGCCACCGTTACCCGACCATTGGGACGTCATTGAATCTGCGAATGAAACTTATCCGTTTCGACTGGTAACCGCCCCGGCGCGGCATTTTTTAAACTCAAGTTTCAATGAAACCAAAACCTCGCTGCGACGCGAGAGAGAACCGTCTGTGATGCTGCACCCTGATGACGCAGCGGCGCTTGGTGTGCTAGACGGCGCGCGAGTTTCATTACGCAACGAGCGCGGCGCTGTGGAGTTAACAGTGGCGATTGCCGACGGACATCAACGAGGAGTCGTTGTCGTTGAAAGTTTATGGCCGAATCATGCGTTTAAGCACGGTCTCGGGATCAACGCGCTAACCGGCGCAGATCCTGCTGGCCCGATCGGGGGCGCAGCGTTCCACGATTCTCGCGTAAAAATTGATGTGATTTCCTAGCGCCGCAAAATTTTACGGGTGTTAGCCCGAGTTAATGGCGAGCGTCAAAATAAAAAGGATATCTGCGCTGAGTAACACGGCGTGGTATTTTCGGCAGGCGAATACAAACAAGAAAAAGATGGGATTTGACATCGGTGTCATAAGCGCGCGACCCGCGCGAATATTTTAAACTTGGTCTATCGTCGCCGTTCTGAACTTTATCTATATCTTTAATATCAAAGACCGCCTAGTAGTTTAGGTACGGCAAGAACCGATCCGCGTCGAGCTAGGGTTGTCCGACGCCCAACAAGGTCTTTTACAAGGGCTCGCGTTCGTGATGTTCTACAAGTTAATGGGTATATCGCTGCTAGGCTTGGCAGACGTTGACGCACGATGAAATGTTTTTGTGCCTGCCGTCGACACCTGGAGCGTCACAAACTCTGTCTGCCGATTAGCGCAGACCTACTGACACAGAATCGTCTGTTGCGTGAACGTTATCCCCGGTTTTACTTCCCAATTGAACAGGCTAATGACGGCCGAGTACCCGTTCAAGCAAATTTTAGTGAGACTAAGCAGTATTTTTGGATAGACATGTCGTCCAGACCGGTCAGCGAGTTATCGAGTACATCGCTAATCTCTTTGTGGACCTAGCTAGCCAAGCCAAACTCGATGTGGCATCGTGCGAAGTTCGAAAATTTGACTGAGATTTTCAACCGCCCCGTGCTATTACGCTTCGAATGACTACGAGCACTAATTCAAATTCTATGGTTGGAAACTGGTACATCGTTGCGGTATTAACGCTCGTTTATATCTTCAATTTTATCGATCGCCAGATTATCTCTGTACTGCAAGAACCGATGCGAGTGGAACTTGGTCTTTCGGACACTCAGCTTGGGTTACTACAAGGCTTAACGTTTGCCATGTTCTACGTAATCATGGGGATACCGCTGGCGCGCTGGGCCGATGTTGGAATACGACGCAACGTCGTTGCACTGGCGGTAGGCACTTGGAGCATCATGACGGCCCTATGCGGTGTGGCGCAAAACTACACACATTTGTTACTCGCAAGAATTGGCGTTGGTATTGGTGAAGCCGGCGGCAGCCCACCTTCGCATTCGATTATTTCAGATTTGTTCCCGCCGGGTGAACGCGCTTTGCCGCTAGCGGTATATTCGTCGGGGATTACTTTTGGTGTTTTCCTAGCTTACGTTTTTGGCGCATGGGTGAGCGACAATTTTGGTTGGCGCGTCGTCTTTATCGCGCTCGGGCTGCCAGGTATTTTCTTAGCCTGCTTAGTGCGCTTTACCGTCAAGGAACCACCGCGAGGCCAATTCGATAACGTAGATGCAGATGCCGCCGCACCGCCACTAAAATCAGTCGTGAAATACCTATTCGCGAGTAAAACTTTTGTGCATTTATCTATCGCCGCCTCTCTGCACGTTTTTGTGAGCTATGGTGTATCAGCGTTCTTGGTTTCTCATTACGTGCGGAGCTTTGGTATACCATCAGATGAGATTAGTCGCGTCGCACTGCCGTTGGGATTCATCATCGGTATTGGCGGCATGATCGGTAACTTCGGTGGTGGCTATTTGGTTGACCGCTTGGGCAAACGCGATGCGCGCTGGGCATTATGGATACCTGCCGCGTCAAATTTGCTTACCGTGCCTTTCGCAGCGGTCGCCATCTTGAGCCGAGATTTTCATTTCTCGCTATTAATGTACGTTATCCCGTTAACCTTTGCCTATGTATATTTAGGCCCTACGCTGGCGACCATGCACGCCTTAGTGCAACCTAGAATGCGCGCCACTACTTCTGCAGTGTTTTTCTTTATGGCTAATCTCATCGGCTTAGGTTTCGGGCCGACCGCAGTGGGGATGATAAGCGATGCATTAAGCCCGTCCTACGGAACAGATTCGCTACGCTATGCCATTGTTTTAACATTCGTAGTGAATGCATGGAGCGCTATCCATTACTGGATAGCGTCAAGAACGCTGCGCAAGGAACTTGCACTAACGAACGGTTGAGCAGATTCTGCTAAACGACGTATTTTAACCTAAGGATTCAAAAATCTTTCTGTGGCCCAATTAGCCGTCCTCTAAAGAGGGTTTACACTCAGATTCACAAACGGCACTATGCCTTGTGGTCACATTCGAATACTTCACAATGTCGTCCAAGGAATTAGAAAACAACGAAGATGCCTGGCCAAACTCTGGTCAGGCGTGGGTCATGATCATCATCATGACCATTGCGTATGTGTTTTCCTTTATCGATAGGATGATATTCGGTTTATTAATCGCGCCGATTCGTGCGGAATTTGCGATTAACGACACCGTATTCAGCTTACTTTATGGTTTGGGATTTGCGTTTTTCTATACGGTCGTAGGTGTCCCGCTTGGATGGGTGGCCGATCGCTACAATCGGCGCAATCTTGCGGCTATCGGGATCGCGGCGTGGAGTGTTATGACAGCCGCTTGCGGCCTCGCGAAAAATTTTAGCCAACTGGCTATAGCTCGAATATTGGTTGGCGTTGGCGAAGCAACGCTCACGCCCGCAACCTATTCAATGGCGGGCGATAGTTTTCCGGCACACAAACTCGGTCGAGCCCTTTCGGTGTTTGTTATTGGTTGGCCGTTGGGTATCGGATTGGCGCTTATAATCGGCGGTTTGGTCATCGAATTTGTGTCCTCGTCTTCCGCATATACGCTGCCATTACTCGGGGAAATCAAAGCTTGGCAAGTCTGTTTTCTTGTTGTTGGCTTACCAGGCGTATTGATCGCCGCACTAACACTTTTTTTACCGGAACCTCGTCGACGCTCTGCGCAATCGAGCAAGGCTGGTAGTCTAAGCGCTGCGTTCAAACATCTGCGGACTTACTGGCAAGCGTACGCCAGTCTTACAGTTGGATTTTCGATGCTAAGCATTGTAATGAACACCTATCAACTGTGGGGGGTTCAAGTTTTTGTTCGCGTACACAATTTAAGTATTTCGACCGCCGGCCTCATGGTTGGCTGTGTGATCGCAATCGCCGGCACTGCAGGTATTTTGACTGGCGGCTGGCTAAACGATCGATTTCGCGCCTCAGGACATGATGATGCGGCATTAAGAATTGGGTTGATAGCCGCAACGGTAATGCTCCCTTTTGCGGCCAGCGCAACATTGGTAAACGATCCTAATCTGGCTTGCGCGTTAATGATACCAATTGGGTTTTTTACTAGTTTTGGATTCGGCGCAAGCGGCGCCGCGCTAGTTCTGTTAACGCCGCCGAACCTCCGCGGAATGGTATCGGCAGTCTATCTATTTGTGATTAACATGCTCGCGATGGGTGTTGGCCCCCTACTCACGGCCTTGTTGAATGATCACCTATTCGAAAGCGACCTCGCGGTTGATAAATCAGTGGCAATCGTTGCAACCACGTCATTGATCATCTCAATTGGATTGTTTATTTGGGGTTTCACTCACTTTAAAAGTTTGTCGGAATTGACACCTGTCGACGAAAATTATCTACGAAATTGATCGAAGAGGAAAGTCCTCTTTCCCTTGCTCTTTTTAAGCCGCCTCACCTATGGCTAGCGTCGAAATGCACTATGGAATATTGCGCGCATCAATCGAACCAGCCTGCCAAACATCTATCCAGAACGCGCTATTTCAGCTATTGACCCAAGCCATCTTTTAGGTACGCCAGTACCGCTTCGAATTGATCATAGGTCAGCGTGTTGCCGAACGCCGGCATTTGTCCCTTACCGCGCGTTACCGTATTTTTTAGCGTTAAAGGATTTAAATCGCCTATCAAGGCGGGACCACCACCGTGCCCACCCTCGCCGTTAGCGCCGTGACACAGTTTACAGTGGGTTGCGTATACTTCCGCGCCGTCAACACCGGATGCTTTTAACGCGGCCGCACCACTAGAGGAGTCTGGCGCAACCTCGTCAAGTTCTCCTTCGAGCGAAAATAGCCACAAATTGTCGCCTCGTGGCGATTGCGCAAACAGAGCGCCGGCTGCATATATCGCGACAAATTGTTTCCCCTGAAATTCAAATACAGCTGGCGGTGCGTTCACACCAGCGCCGGTCTGAAATTCCCAAAGCACATCGCCATTACGCGAATCGAGCGCAACGAATCGACCATCATTTTTACCTGTGAACACCAAATCACCGGCAGTGACGGTAGAACCGCTATAGCAGCTATCTTCCCATCGTTGTCGCCATACCAATCGGTTTGTCTTCATATCCACCGCCGCAAATATCCCAGTGCGGACACTGTCAAATAAAAAGTCGCCGCCTAAGAATTGTTCTTGTGGCTCGCCATCCTTAATCGCGCCGTCTTCGTCCCCACCCACGTACAATCCCACCAAGTCTTGTCCACAAACGAACAGGTGTTTATTTCTTGGATCAAACGATGACGGCGCCCAGGTGGTTCCCCCAAATGAGCTTGGTCGTACCGGAATTTTTTCTTTCCAATAAGGCGTAAAGACGTGACCCTCATTCACGAACTTATAACCCGCAAGCGGCATCTCCATTTTTTGTGGGGCAAACGCATCGCCGCGTGGAATTGGTTGAGTGCTGGCGGTCTTCTGTCGCGGCTCTTGCACAACCGGTTGTTCGTCGATGCCAAGCAAGGGCTCACCTGTGATGCGATCTAATATATAGACCCATCCCGTTTTTCCCGCCTCAGCAATCGCTTTTCGCATCTCGCCCTCATACTCCATGTCGAAAAGCACTACCGGACTGGACGCGTCGTAATCCCAAATGTCATGATGAATTTGCTGATAGTGCCAGCGGTACTCGCCGGTACTAACGTCAAGGGCAATCATGGATACCGTGAAAAGATTATCCCCCTCCCGTACCGCGCCATTAAAAGCAGGACCAGGGTTGCCGGTAGAGAAATATAGCAACCCAAGCTCCGGGTCGACTGCGGGTCTATGCCACACGGTCCCGCCACCACGCTGCCAAATATCCGAATTTTTTGGCCAAGTGTCGCTACCTGGTTCACCGGGCGCCGGTATCGTATAAAAAGTCCATAACAGTTCGCCGTTCTCTGCACTGTACGCTTTCACACGACCGCGAACCCCGTATTCAGCCCCAGCGAAACCGGTTATTACTTTTCCCTCATAGTAAAGTGGCGCGCTGGTTAAGGTTAAACCTTCTTGCCAACGTTCGGCTTGCACGTTCCAGATTTCTTTTCCCGTTTTTATGTCGAGCGCGAGCAATTTACCGTCGAGGCGACCGACAAAAATCTTGCCATCACCCAACCCAACACCGCGGCTAGTCCAGCTGCAACAAATATTCTTAAGCGCCGGGTCAAGTCCCGATTGGTACTCCCAGAGAATTTCTCCCGTTTCGATATCCACGGCGAACACATCATCGGCACCGGTAATGGTATAGATCACCCCATCGAGAATGAGAGGTTGTGCTTCACCAGAGAAAGCTGTGCCAACGCCGGACCCATTGAGTCGTGCACGCCACACACCTTTCAGACCGGACACGTTCTCGACATTAATCTGTTTCAGCGGTGAGTACCGCTGGTTATATAAATTACCACCGTTAGTTAGCCACGAGTCGATCGGATGTTGGCGAAGCAATTCGGCGGTGGGATGCGGCTGATCACCGTAACCTACTGTCGAGGCTAAAACCAAAATAATAAGTAACCCAAAACAAGGGCCCATTAAATTCGATTGCAATGCCATTCCCCCCCCAGGTGTTAAATCGATAGCTTTTGGTATCTACGAAGGCTGCCAATATCCGCGCAAATATTTGAGGCTCGTTCTGCTAATTATTTTCGACCTCGCCATACGGAGCTCCGGCTAAAGCTCATTCGGAAGGAACTCAACGGGGATAAAATCTTGTTTTATCGGCCATTTTTCCGCCGAGTTACCGTCTTTTTGCGTTAATTATTGTCGAACGCATCAAAATTTATTGGGAAATTATGATTTCGACGAATTCATACACGCGCCACGCACTACCCTTTACTACGATACCAGTAATCCTAAAGAGAAAGTATTTACGTGGCTCCTATACCCCGCCCCGCCAGAGCCTTAGTCGGCATTGCGTTGCCAATAACCATACTAATGGCTCAAGCGGACGAAAACTGCGGGACGGTTGAAGATCCTTGGTTGGAGGCCAACGTGGCGGCCAGGCAGAGCGACCTATTTACGCTTGAATGCCGATTGGCAGACCTCGATATCAACGACGTGGACCCAACTGATATTTGGGAAAACACCCTTTTACATTTCGCCGCGAAGTACAACCAAGCGCCGGCGGTATATTTTCTTGCCTCAAAAGGCGCGGACTTAGAGGTGAAAAATGCAGTTGATCACACACCATTGCTGGTCGCCGCAAAAGAAGGTGCAACGGAGGCGGCCAAAATACTTATTCAACAAGGGGCAAGTGTTGGATCAGCCGACATAGAAGGTAGAACGGTTTTGTTCTGGGCCATTGCTAGCGAGAAACCTGAATTGGTGGCGCTTTTGCTGCGGCACGGTGCCAAGCCCGATAGGTTGATTGAGTTGAATGGTAATCAAACAAGTCCGAGAAATTACGCCAACAATCATAACAACCCAATAATGAAAGAAGTTATTTTAATACACGAAAAG
>JBCCFA010000032.1:0-17028 GCA_039029975.1 Pseudomonadota bacterium | reverse complement strand
GTGTGAACGGAAGCACAAAATTATGAAGTTAGATAAATGGCATAGATCATCCACAATTAGATTGTTTGGGCATCAGGTGCATAAATAATTATGATGGTAAAACAGCAGAAAGCCCAGGAGCACAGAATCTCAATTCTCAGTATCTCATCAGCCGGTGAAGAATAAATCGATTAATTCTGGGGCGGCTGACACCACGGGCTCCATCACAATTCATTGATGAACTCTTATCGGCAACAAGGCAGAAAACTATAGTGCGCTGCGATTAGGCGGATGATCGGCCTGGTTATTCCTTAAACGGCCGTCTAGTCAGCGACGAAAGGGTTGTGTTGGCGTTCTTCACCGAAGGTCGAGGTGGGGCCATGCCCTGGAACAAAGACGACGTCGTTCCCCAAGGGCCAGAGCTGCTCTTTGATTGAATTAATCAAGGTTGCATGATCGCCGCGTGGAAAATCAGTTCGACCAATCGAACCTCGGAACAACACGTCGCCAACAAAGGCAATGCGTGCGTCTTCGCTGAAAAATATTACATGGCCTGGCGTATGGCCCGGGCAGTGACGTACTAAGAGTTTTTCTTCGCCAATTGTGACCTCGTCGTTTTGTTGCAACCACCTGTTTGGTGCAAACGGTCGAGTGGGTGGAAAGTTAAACATTTCGCCCTGGCTGGGTAAGGCATCTATCCAAAACTGGTCGGCTTCATGTGGCCCCTCTATTGGTACCTCGAGTTCCTCAGCGATCGACGCGACAGCGCCTGCATGATCGATATGCGCGTGGGTGACTAGAATTTTGTCGATCTCCACGCCGTGGTCGGCGGCGCTGGCGAGCAATACCGGGACGTCACCGCCAGGATCTACAAAAGCGCCGCGTTTGGTTTTTTCGCACCAAATTAGGCTGCAATTCTGCTGAAACGGGGTCACAGGGTGGACCGAAACTTTCATATCGATTACCGAAAAATGCTGAATAAATACCGTTACTTAGACCTAAGGTATGCCGTAATCTATAATGATCCTACAGGGGACGGCCAAATGAACACTTTTTTCGATGCGTTATACCTAGCGCGTTGGTGTTAGATAACCACCTCTGCGGAATCAGCGACGCTCACAGAATTACAATAGAAGGCCCAAGAGATTAGCTTATGGAGTCATCGGACGAGAATTATTATATCGTGCGTGCCGAGAAAGCGTTTGAGTTCAAGGACACAATTTCTCACCCTTGGAACCCGGAAACAATCGTGCCGGGCACACAACTCGATCGCATCATTGGTTTGGAACGTACTCGCGTGACCGTAATACGTGTTCCCGCCGGGGGCGAGGCGTACGTGTTTCATACGCACCATTGCGAAGAAGAGTGGATGTACGTGCTGCAAGGCCAAGGTATTCTAGATATTGACGGCAGCGAGCATTTACTTGGCCCCGGTGATTTCGCCGGTTTTCCTGCCTCTTCCCCTCCCCATCAATTGAAAAACCCTTTCAGTAAAATCTTGGTCTGTTTGCGCGGGGGTGAACGCGTTGATGTGGATATCGCGGATTTTCCGCGCGAAGGAAAACGCATGTATCGCCATGGCGACGAAATGGAGGTTTACGATATGGCAGATGCGGAAGAGACTGGACCAGCGAATATCGACGAAGTCGTCTCTTCAAATCTTCGTCGAGCGCAAAAGAATACTTCTTAACGGGCACGTCCCTTCAATTTTTCGGTGTGAATAATCTCACGTCGGTATTTGTTGCTGGTTCCGCTTCCTGGAAATGATCCTCAAATTTGATTGTTCTGTTCCGGCCGAGCGATTTGGCGTGATAAAGCGCGCGGTCGGCTCGATGAATTATAGAATTGGCAGGCACATTCGGGGTAACTGACGACCATCCAATGCTCACAGTGACCTGGTCAACCGTAGGAAAGTCATGGCCTTCGACAGTTTTTCTTAAGCGCTCAAGTGCTAAGGCGGCGCCCGCGGAGTCAGTATTGTTGAGAATAATGATGAACTCTTCGCCACCGTATCGAAACACTAAATCGTCAAAGCGAAAACAGTTTTGAATAAGGCGGGCAGTGACTAGCAGAATTTCGTCACCGAAGAGGTGGCCGTGGGTATCGTTGATTAGCTTGAACCGATCAATATCGATGATCGCGAGCCAAGAAATCGCATCATCTTTTACGGTGCGTTTTGGGTTGCGTTGATGATGTTCAAGTAAATCCTCAAAACGATAATCAAATGATTGTCTATTGAGCAAGCCGGTTAAGGCGTCGCGCTCGAATCGATCTAACAAACGCAGCATGTTGATGAAAATCTTAACAACATATTTGAGGCTATCCGCTTGCTCTGCGTCTATTAGGGTGTCCACGAACAACATCCGCCAAACACCGTTCAAACAACCAAGAGACATTAGCGTTATATCGCTATTGTTATAGACAGTATTTGCGAGGCGGGCATCGTCGTTAAGGTGATCGAATAGATCGTTGAGCCAGGACGGATGCGGGAGATTATCCGTTAGCGGAAATTCACGAAAAACGGTTTTGCTTTTCTCGAGTCGTTCGATATCGAGATTCCCATCCTCGTCGTGGGCTTCGTATAGTTTGACCTCAGCTTCGAGTAAGCTGGTTAACGAGGCGATCAGGTGTGCGCACAGGCCGCGGTAATCGGTCTGGCGAGTCAGGTTATCAATGGCCTGAGATTCACTTATATTGGTCGTCATTCTTAGTTGCGATAGCACGCAGGCGAATCTTTGATCGCCATTATCGCGTATTTAACGCAAGATTGAACACCTGAAGAATCAGATTAACGCCGTGGCTCGAGTGAAAGACTTCCGATCATTGTATTTTGCAGACAATGCTCGTTTGCTCCATTGGCGCGTCGCGACGATAATTATCGCTTCGATTGGCTTAGTAATATTGTCGAAATCAATAATGGCCCTACCAGATACTGTTGGAATTCACGATATCAAGGTCGACACGTCGGTTGGCGTGGTGGATGTGACCTTGTCCCTGCCCGGCGATCGCCCCGAGGGCGAATTACCGTTGGTGTTAGTGCTGCATTACGCCGGACAACCTACCGAATTTTACGGTCATCCCTTGCTTGAACATCTTATCGTACCGGGCTTTCAGGGTTTGGACGCGATCATCGTTGCACCGACCTCGCTGGGCGGTGATTGGCAGCAAGCACAAAACAGGACAGCTATCTTTGAAATACTGGCCAAGGTGGAACAGAATTACGGAACTGATCCCGATCGTCGCGTGATAACCGGCTACAGCATGGGAGCTATTGGGACTTGGCTAATATCGTATGAACGGGCCAATTATTTCTCGGCCGCTATACCTATTGCGGGATTCCCCGCTTCGCTGCCTGCTTGTGAAATCCCTACGTACGCCATCGTATCTGATCGTGACGAAATTTTTCCCTATTCTCGTTTCGAGCAAGCGCTAGCTGCAGAGTCAAGTAGCCAGCTAGCGCATTCTGTCGTCAGTGGCGCTGGTCACTATCAGATCAATGCATTCACATCAGCGCTTAGCGAGGCCGTTAAGTGGTTGCGGACGCAGTGGTAATTATTTTTCGCGAAACTGGGTTATTTAAAATCACTCAGACCATGCAAAAGAGCATCGGAGGCTAAGGTGAAATTCGGATTGATGTATAGCTTTATTGTGCCGCCAGGTTCGAACATGACCCATCTCGATACGTTCAAAGAGATGGATGTGCTCGTGCCGTTAGCGGAATCAATGGGCTTCGATTCGTTTCAAACAACTGAGCATCATTTCCAAGATAATGGTTGGGCACCGAGCCCCCTGGTGGTCCTGGCAAAAGCTGCGGCGCTATCGAAAAAAATGCGCTTGGTCACCAATATCCTGGTCTTACCGTTATATGACCCTTTACGACTAGTTGAAGATATCGTCACTTTAGATAATTTGTGTGAGGGTCGATTCACCTTGGGCGTTTCGCCAGGTTATGTGTCTGAAGAATTTACTGCCTACCGCATACCCCACGAAGAACGATTCCAACGCAGCGAGGAGATATTGGATATTCTGCAAAAATCGTGGCGAGATGATTTTTTGGCTCATGAGGGGCGGCACTACCATATTCCTGAGTCAAAAATCATTCCTCGTCCAGTGCAAAAAGAAATTCCGATTTGGTACGGAGTATCTGGTCCCAAGTTACTTAGGCGGGCTGCGAAGCGCGGTTGTCCTGTCACGGCATCGCCGCGTCATACGGTGAGCGAATTAGTTGATCACTATCAAAGATTCGATACAGCGGGTGCCGAGTTCGGATTTGCGACAAAAGAGCGACCGGTTATTCGAGAAGTATTTGTTGCCCCGACTAACGCGGAAGCCGAAGCACTAGCGGGTCCGGCGGTAACACATATTTTTGGCCTTTACGGTCGAAAATCTGCGAGCGGCGAGAGAGAATTGAGGAACGATAAAGGCGAGATGATCACCGCAGAAGACCAAGTGGATTTCCGTACCTTTGCCTCAAGATATATCATCGGTGACCCGGCATCCGCGACTGAGCAACTGAAAGACGCGGTTGATCGTTTGCAACCTTCAGAGCTGATCTGCCGCATGCAGTTACCTGGTATTCCCACTGATAAATTTGAACAGTCAATTCGATTGTTTGCGGAAACAGTGATTCCGCAATTTAAATAAATAACCGACCGACAAATATGTTCTCGCTAGCACAAATTAAAGCAGCACTCGCCGATCAGGATCACCGGCCGGCAGATTTCCGTGCCAACTCTAACCATGCGTCGGTCGCCATGATTACAGTGCCAGGTGATGACGGTTTAGACGTCTGTTTTATCCTACGCGCAAAAAGAGATGGCGATCCCTGGTCAGGACAAGTGGCGTTTCCCGGTGGCCGCGCCGACAAAACCGATGCCGATGCCTATGCCGTCGCCGAGCGCGAAACGATCGAGGAAATCGGCTTAAAACTCAGCCCGGATCACCGAGTCGGGGCGTTGCCGATTCGTCCGGATGTGCGAGGTTCGCTTACCCTATCGCCGTTTATCTACCATCTGCCAGAAAGTGCGAAATCGATCGCGCGGCCGGCAGATCCTGCAGAAGTACAACGCGTATTTTGGGTTCCCATGACTCATATTTTTGATGAACAAGCCGTGACCGATGTGGAATACCCAATCGGTAGCGCAGTAAATACCTACCCGGGTATCGGTTACGATGGGGAAATAATTTGGGGCCTTACGCTCAGGATATTAAACAGCTTCGCCGATATGATGGGTAAACCCTTACCCGTGGCTTACTAGGCTATTCTCGGGCGTTGAGAGCGCCTTTTATCTTAATTCCGGAAACTCTTGTTTAGTAATAAACCATTGATTTATATATAAAGTGCCGTTTTATGACACATAAATATAAAATATATCAAAAATTATGTATCATTATTTTAGTTTGGCTTATATACTGAACGCATGAGTGAAATTTCAAGTCTGGAAGACAAACTCGCAGGCCGTTGTGCCGCTGCGATGTACGAGCGTGATGAAGCATCGCGCTCTTTGGGCATTGAAATTGCCGAGGTGAAAGCGGGCTCCGCTGTTCTCACGATGCCAGTTGCAAATTGGATGTTAAACGGTGCAAAGGTTTGTCACGGTGGATTGATATTCACGCTAGCCGATACTGCTATGGCTTTTGCGAGTAACTCTCGCAACGACAACATGCTCGCGATCAATGCCTCAGTAGAATTCCTCGCAGCGGGAAAAGCAGGCGAGACACTCACAGCGATCGCCAAGGAAGTTCATCGCGCTGGGCGCACGGCAACGTATGAAGTAGCGGTGCAGGATCCGAATGGCGCTCTCGTGGCGCAATTTTTAGGGCGAACCTATCGCGTGAAAGGACAACAAATCGATGCTGAGTGAAATCGGCAATAAGGGTTGAGGAAAAGATAATGAGCGACGTAAAAAATCTTTCGAAGCATAATGCGATCGGTGAATCTGAAGACGAAGAACTGCTAGCGGCGTTTCAAAAACGCGTTGATGCCGAGGAGAAAATTGAACCGAAGGATTGGATGCCGGCTGCTTATCGTCGCAACTTAGTTCGACAAATTTCCCAACATGCTCACTCTGAAGTAGTGGGGCAGTTGCCCGAGGGCAATTGGTTAACCCGAGCACCGTCCTTGCGCCGCAAAGCAATCTTGCTCGCAAAAGTTCAAGACGAAGCGGGCCATGGGCTTTACCTTTACAGCGCCACAGAGACCCTCGGGGTCGCCCGCGACGATTTGATCGAAGATATGCTAAATGGGAAAGCGAAGTATTCGAGCATCTTCAATTACCCCACGTTGACTTGGGCCGACGTAGGCGCGATCGGTTGGCTTGTTGATGCTGCCGCGATCGTGAACCAGATTTCACTAACCAGAACATCCTACGGGCCGTATGCCCGCGCGCTAATTCGTATTTGCAAAGAAGAAAGTTTCCACATGCGCCAGGGTTACGAAATTATGCTGACCTTGGCGCGCGGATCGCAAATCCAAAAAGACATGGCGCAAGACGCTCTAAACCGATGGTGGTGGCCGACGCTCATGATGTTTGGCCCGCATGATAGCGATTCGGCGCACACGGGCCGGTCAATGCAGTGGAAAATCAAACGCCAAACCAATGATGACCTGCGACAGAAGTTTATTGATCAAACCGTACCGCAAGCGGATTACCTGGGCTTGCGTATCCCAGACGATGATCTCCGTTGGAACGAAGAGCGAGAGCATTACGATTTTGGAGAATTAGACTGGGAGGAGTTTCAGGCCGTGCTAGGGGGCGCAGGGCCCTGTAATGAAGAACGCATGGAAGCTCGGCGAGCTGCGCACGAAGAAAGCCGTTGGATAAAAGCAGCGGCGGTAGCGCACGCGAAGAAAAAAGCAGCAAAAGCCGAGGCGGCGTAGCAAGGTTTCTTGCAAGTAACTAGCGGAATAGCAGCAATGGGCGAAAAATTACCTTTGTGGGAAGTCTTCATACGCAGCAAACGCGGTCTCGAGCACAAGCACGTAGGTAGTTTACACGCGGCGGATTCTGAGCAAGCCATCCAATTCGCTCGTGATGTTTACACGCGACGCATGGAGGGTTGCAGTATTTGGGTAGTACCGTCTGAGCAAATTCATGCGACGCAAGAGAGCGAAAGCGATGCCATGTTCGATCCGGCGGAAGATAAGGTATATCGCCATCCAACATTTTATGACATACCCGATGAGCTGAAGTTATGAATATTAAAACTGCAGATCATTTTGAGTATGTGTTGCGACTAGGTGACAACGCCCTGATTCTTGGGCAGCGATTGTCTGAGTGGTGTGGCCATAGTCCGTTTGTTGAAGAAGACGTCGCCATGGCGAATACCGCGCTCGACCACATTGGGCGAGCGCGCATGCTGTTGACCTACGCAGGTGAAATCGAAGGCAAAGGTCAATCGGAAGACGATCTCGCCTATAAACGTCATGAAGCAGAGTTTAAGAATTTTCTAATTGCTGAACTACCAATCGGCGATTTTGCGTTTACGATTGTTCGCCAATTTCTGCTCGACGCTTATCACTATTATCTTTTTGATGGTTTAACCAATTCTGCCGATGACAAGCTAGCAGCAATCGCGGCGAAATCGGTTAAAGAATCTCGTTATCATCTAAGGCGTTCTTCGGAATGGCTCATTAAACTTGGTGATGGCACCAAAGAGAGTCATGAAAAGATGCAAAGCTCGGTAGATCGCATTTGGCGTTTCAACAGCGAACTGTTTGAATATGACGATATCGACCGCGCCGCGGCGTCTGCTGGATTGGCGCCTGATATGGCGGCGGTAGAAGCATCATGGCAGCGATCTGTTGATGAAACGCTTGCCGAAGCCACGTTGAATCGGCCAGAAAGCGCGCCATTAGCCGCTAGTGGACGAGCCGGTCGCCATACGGAGCACCTTGGCTATTTGCTTGCTGAAATGCAGCACCTGCAACGGGCTTACCCGGGTTTGTCATGGTAGAACCGGCAGAGCGCTTAGACGCCTCAATTGACATCACGGCAATCAGAGGGGTTGTTGGTACGGTTTGTGACCCCGAGATTCCAATTCTGACTATCGAAGATCTCGGCGTGCTGCGAGACATTAATATCGATCGGAATGAAATCGTCGTGACGATCACGCCGACTTACGTGGGTTGTCCTGCCATGGATACTATCTCCTCAGATATTAAACAGGTCTTGGCGGCTCACGGTTATGAGTCTGTCAAAGTTGAATTGGTCATGTCGCCGGCTTGGACCACCGACTGGTTATCCGCTCATGCACGGGAAAAACTTCTTGCAGAAGGGATAGCACCGCCTAATGGCGTAGTAAAAACAAAAAAGGAATTATTGGGCATAGATCGACCAAGAAAATGCCCGAAGTGTGGAAGTAAGGATACCGAATGCGTCAGTGAATTCGGTTCAACAGCCTGCAAAGCACTGTATCGATGTCGGTCATGCTTGGAGCCTTTTGACTATTTCAAATGTATATAGGGAGCCTCTGATTAAGTCATGAACTCGTATCTTGCGCCCAAACCCGCCGTCTTCTGCGTTGCAAATCTTCGCAATAGAACCACTATTGCGCGCGATTCGCGCCTTGAAGTCGCCGCGTTTGAATCGCAATCTACTTCGCCCAGACTCAATCAGAGGCTCCCGGTCGCCTCGATTAAGTCATGAACGCGTATTCCACCCAAGCCCAACCTGATACATCTAAACCACTAACGCAGCCATGAACGCACCAAACTTTTATCCCCTACGAGTCGACAAGCTTATCTCTGAAACTGAAGATGCCAAACGTGTGGTGTTGAGCGTGCCCAACGAGCACGCCAATGATTTTGCGTTCGAACACGGCCAGTACCTAACCTTCGTGGCGAATATCAACGGCGACGAAATTCGTCGAAGTTATTCTATTTGCAGTGGCGTCCACGAACCACAACTCGAAGTCGCGGTAAAAAAGATTGACGGTGGGGCCTTTTCAACTTACGTCAATGAATCTTTGGCCGTTGGCGATACTCTGCAAACCCTACCGCCGGCCGGGGAATTCACCGTTGCGCTTAATCCTGAACATGAAAAACACTATCTCTGTATTGCGGCCGGTAGTGGCATCACGCCAATCATGTCCATTGTGAAAACGGTGCTGGAAACAGAACCAAAAAGCCAGGTGAGTTTGCTGTTCGGCAATAAGCGCGTGAATTCGATTATGTTCCGAGAACAACTCGAAGGCTTAAAAAACACCTATATGCAGCGTTTTCAGTTAATTCACATTCTTAGCCAGGAAGATCGCGAATTCGGCATCTTAAATGGTCGAATCGATAATAAGAAAGGCGCTGAGTTATGCCAGCATTTGCTAGATCTCGAATCTATCGACGAATTTTTTCTCTGCGGACCGGAAGGCATGGTGTCAGAAGTGTCGCGGGGTCTACGCGCAAGTGGTATTGCAGATGAGAAAATTCGTTACGAATTATTTGGTGCGTCCGCTGATGACGCGCGCGCTGCGGTTGAGAAACATCATCAACGCGCTCAAAAACACTCTGGTAAAGTTTTCAATGTCACAGTTGTTTCGGACGGCCGTGCCGTTAAATTTGAATTGAGCGCCGATGGTGAGAACATTCTCGATGCCGCATTAGATGCCGGCGTTGATTTACCTTTTGCTTGCAAAGGTGGGGTATGTGCAACCTGCAAAGCCAAACTCACGCAGGGTGAAGTGGAGATGGATATCAATCATGCTTTAGAGCAAAAGGAAATTGACGCTGGCACAGTACTAAGCTGCCAAGCGCATCCAACCTCTGACAGCGTCATCATAGATTTCGATCAAGCTGTTTAACGTTGGGACGAGGCAATGTGCGCGGAGCTCAATAGCCTTTTCCATCAATTCATTACCGATAATCGCCCCAAAGCAGGCTCGTTAATTATCTCCCTATTTGGCGATGTGATTTCCCAGCACGGTAATAACGTTTGGTTGGGATCCGTCATTGAGTGCCTAACCCCGTTCGGACAGAATTCGCGGCAAATTCGCACTGCAATCTCAAGATTAGTCCAAGAGCAATGGCTGGAATCAACGCAGCGCGGGCGGCGTAGTTATTACGGATTTACAACAGTGGGTCTACGCAGGTTCGAAAGGGTAGCGAATCGTATCTATGCAGGTCAGCTGCCAGATTGGAACCGCCAATGGGTGGTAGTCATATTGACTATGGTGGATGCTGCTTATCGAGACGCTTTTAGGCGAGAACTCCTGTGGCAAGGTTTTGGTCAAGTTAACGCCGAAACCTTCGTACACCCATCGGCAGATCAAGCTGTCTTGAACGAGATAATTGCAGACTTTAATTTAGGCGCGCAAGTCATTGTCATGCGCGCAAGTTCTCATGAGCTAACGTCTAAACTCGCGATTCAAAATCTAACGTATAAAGCCTGGAAACTAGCCGAGGTGCAGAATAAATTCGAACAATTCTGTGCTTATTTTGAGAAAGTTCAATCGTATGTGAACAACAGCAATGGTATCGGCTCGGCGAATAGCTTTCGGTTCCGGTTATTGCTCGTGCATGAATATCGGCGATTACTGTTGAAGACCACGGCGCTGCCGCGAGACCTGCTACCTGAATCTTGGTTAGGAAATCAAGCTTTGGATATTGCAGCCTATTTGTATCGCCAATGCGAACCGGGATCGGTGCGCTACATCGCTGAAGCCTTCGAATCCTTAAACGGAAGTATCGCGCCACCCGCCACGGGATATTATTCGCGCTTCAAGGCCGCTACCGCAGCATAACCCAGGTCTTCATTGGACGTTTGGTTAACCTGTGCTTACTTCGCTGATACACTTAAGAGCATGCTCAATCACTTCGAACAAAAAGAAGGTTACATCTACGCGCGTTTTGAGGGAGACCATCTTGATCTGGAGCGGCTGATTGGTTGGGTGGCGGAGTTCCTTGAGCACCCGCTATTTTTTCGCAGTAGTCCGGTGCTTTGGGATGCGTTGTCGATTTCAAAAACCGATTTGTCTTTCGGTGACATGCAAACTTTTGGTGACTTTATTCTTGAGCATAGAGATCGCCGCGGCAGCGGTCGCTCAGCCTTCGTCTGTGATGACGATTTAGTCTTTGGTTTATTTCGCACGCACGAGATGCTTAATAACCAAAAATATGACTATGACTATCATGTTTTTCGCAACCTAGAAACAGCGCGAAAATGGGTTAGTGGCGAAGACAAATGAGTGACAGCGGCTTTGCCGATGTAAACGATACGCGCCTCTACTATGAATTAAGCGGCAGCGGCCCCACAGTTGTTTTGCTGCACGGATTCGCCCTAGACACACGGATGTGGGACGAGCAAATGAAAGCGCTCGCATCGCAGTTCCAAGTGCTTCGTTATGACATGCGCGGTTTCGGTCAATCAAGATTGCCCGATGACAAGCCATATGACCCGTGTGTTGATCTCCTGCAGCTACTCGAATTTCTGAATATTGACTCAGCGGCCATTATTGGATTGTCGCTCGGCGGATGGGTGGCGACGGATTTTACTATCGCCTATCCCGAAAAAATCATCGCGCTCGTTGCGGCCGACGCGGCCTTGATGGGATACGAATGGCAAGAGGGTAGACCCTCTGTTTTGCCAGTGGAGGTCGCTCAAACGCAAGGCGTAGATGCGGCAAAGGAATTTTGGGTAGGTTCTCCATTATTCGAAGCGGCGCGCCGGCATCCTCGTGTTCTGCGGCATTTAGATGAAATGACCCAGGACTATAGCGGTTGGCATTGGGTTAACGAGAATCCGCAAATACTAGCCGATGAGCCTTCCATTTTCTCGTTGCCAAAAATCACTTGTCCGAGTTTAGTGCTTGTTGGTGAACACGATACGTGGGACTTTCAGCAAATCGCGAAAATACTGACGCAACAAATTCCAAATGCGGAGAGTCATACAATTGATAACGCGGGACATATGTCAAATATGGAGAACCCGGCACAATTCAATGCGGTGATATCAGAATTTTTAGCATGTCATCTCAAGGACTAACCAAGAAGCAAACTTAGCTAAATTTTTGAACAGCGGCCTAAGGGCGATTGATTAACATCTCACCGTTAATCGGAAAATGTCTGTCTGCAACGTCGATGAGGTGTTTCGCGGTAAGGGTACTAACGCTCACGATCCACACGCTCACCTGGAATCTTTCCTTAATTCTTTCTACCAACGGTGCGAAATCTCCGTCTCCGGTAGCAAGCACCACAATATCTGCATTTTCAGCTTCTTCCATCACATCAATTGTGATACCCACATCCCAATCACCCTTGCTCGAACCATCAGCCCGCTGGATATAAGGTTTTAGCTTCACATCGAAGCCAATTTCGCGAAGCTTGTGCTGGAACTTTTTCTGGTTGGGCTCATTGCGGTCCACCGCATAGGCAGCGGCGAAATTAATTTCGCCGAAGTGCCTAATTTCATTCCACAAGGCTTGATAGTCAAACTGTCGCCGATATTGTTCACGGACGGTGTAATAAATATTTTGCACGTCGGCGAAAATCGCAATACGCCGCTGCTCTTCTAAATAATCGGTGACCTTCTTCCTCGCCATGATTTAAGTCTACAGAGATCGCCTGAGCGCTGCTGCAATTATCGTCATGCGGATGAGGATTTTAGGAAAGTAACCACAGAAATTTGCCACGCTTTTTAGAGAAGATTCTGGCATTGATACCTCGCCACGGGTAAAAATATCTACAGCTGATTCTTTTGCGTTGTTACGAATGTTCTCTACCAGCGAAAAAAGAGAATCACTTAAACACATACGTTTAATAAGTGGCGAGACCGCCGCCAAAAACTGAGGCCATTCCTCTAGCTGACGAAGCAAGGTGGGGCGCACTTGCGACATCCCTTGACTGACCAAAAACATATTGCCTTCGTTTTCACTGACAAACTTTGTGCTTTCAACGCGACTCTCAAGCTCGCCTATAGGTAGTAATCCGGTGTTTGAACTCAAATCTTCCCCAGCAGATTCAAGCGCGATTGTCAGTATTTCGAGCGCTATCAAATTCATTGGATTAGCGGACAAATAGAAGTCCAGCACGTTAGCGACTTGGTCTTTTAATTTTTCATCGTAAGGAAATTCACCGGGAAAAGCGGCAGCGTCTATATTTGTTGAAAGCAAAGGTTTTATTTTAGTCGCGGCAGCTGATATTTTTTTATCGATAAAATAGGGTCGCACCAGCAACCAAACGGCCGGCAAGGCTTGTTCAAGGGTCGCAAAATGACGATAAATTAGATTTACGTTTCTAAGCGCCAGCGTGCGGCGAATATCTTCATATATTTCGGCGGTTACGCCGCTTGCCGTGTCCTCGGGAATTTCTAAAAGGGGTTCAACTAACTGCACGAGAATTCGTGTCCGATCAAAAATCTATTTCCAAGCGAAAGTTGGCTGATCGTAATGCGCAACCCGAGTGTTTTTACCCAGCATGCAAACCTCACGGAATTGCAGCAGGATGGCGGCCGTGGGTGCCGCGATCCAAGTATTACCGATTGGCATGCGTAGTACAGGCGCGTCGCTGTGATCAGATTCGCTTAACATCGGGGCGTCTTCTCGCAAGAATTCGCTAATGGGGATGCGGTGCACCGACTCTACTTCATCTTCGTTTAATGCCAGTGTCGGCAGCTCGCCAACCCAAAACAGGATCGGTGTCATGACAAACCCCGATCGAGTAACGAAATCGTCCAACTGGCCAATAATGTGAGACTCGTTCAGTTCTAGGCCAACTTCCTCATGCATCTCCCGTAATGCGGTTTGCGCTGCGGTTTCGCCCTCGTCCAGTCGACCGCCGGGGAGCGCCCACTGACCCGCGTGACGACGGAGCTTCGACGATCGTTTGGTAAGCAACAGCGCCGCCGATCTTTGGTATTCCTCATGCTTCGGTAAGCCGTCAACGTTGGCGCCGTAAGCGAGATCGCAAATTACCACCGCAACGGCCGCATGACGCAACTCGGGATCGTCATTCTCAGCGGTCAGAATGTCGAATCCAGCAAGATATCGGAGGATCTGTTGACGGAATTTCTCGTCGCAATTCATAGGTAAAGTTTAACCCATCTGAGTTTGAAGGTTTTTTCTCACTCAGATGACCAATTAGACAATCCTGGTGGTGTTTTGGGAGATAATAACGTGAGCTGACTCGCGGAAGACGGCTAAACCATTATGCCAACAACAATTGCGAACACTTTTATCCCAACGATTGGCGACAACGATCATCCGTATCGCAATGGTGCTTGGACGCCGAACTATGTGGAATATGATGCTAATGAGCTCAAAGTTACAGGCGAGATTCCCCGCGATCTAAATGGCTTATACGTCCGCAATACTGAAAACCCCATGCACGAAGCGATTGGGGTCTATCACCCGTTTGATGGCGACGGCATGATTCACGCGATGCGCTTTCAAGATGGCAAGGCTTTTTATCGAAATCGTTTTGTGCGTACCGAAGGTTTTCTTGCGGAATTGCAAGAAGGACGCGCTCTATGGGCAGGGATTACGGCCGACCCATCGTTGTCGGAACGCGAAGGCTGGGGCGCGCGTGGCGGAATGAAAGACGCGTCATCGACGGATGTGGTGATTCACAATAAAAAAGTCTTATCGACTTTTTATCAATGCGGCGATGCTTACCGGTTAGATTCGACGTCATTAGATACCTTGGGCAAAGAGTCTTGGGTGCCTGGGGATGGTATTTCCGCTCACCCTAAAGTCGATCTCGCCACAGGAGAATTATTGTTTTTTAATTACTCGAAACAAGCGCCCTACATGCACTACGGCGTTGTAAGTGCAAATGGCGAACTTAAACATTTTGTACCGATCCCGTTGCCGGGGCCGCGTTTACCGCACGACATGGCGTTCACGAAAAACTACTCAATTTTATGTGACTTCCCATTGTTCTGGGATCCAAAATTATTGGAAAAGAACATTCACGCGGCGCGCTTCTATGCCGATACCCCGAGTCGATTCGCAGTGATTCCGCGTTATGGAGATTCCAATGAAGTGCGTTGGTTTGAAGCAGATCCAACTTTTGTCCTGCATTTCACGAATGCCTTCGAACAAGACAATGAAATCATCTTGGATGGATATTTCCAACAAAATCCGGAACCAGGGCCGCTAGAAGGGGCGCCCCGAAAGTACGCGCGTATGATGGGTTATCTAGATCTGCATTCCATGCAGCCGAGGTTTCATCGTTGGCGATTTAATCTCAAAACGGGCGCGGTAACAGAAACCGATCTTGACGAAAAGGTTTTAGAATTCGGTACGATAAATCAAACCTTCGCAGGTCGAGAAGCCCGCTACTCGTACAGTACAACCGGTGAACCAGGACATTTTCTATTGAATGGCTTCGTGAAGCACGATCTACATAAACAATCTTCTGATTGCTTCGCCGCGGCCGCAGGCGAATTCGTGAGCGAGGCGTCGTTTGCCCCACGGACGGGCGCGATAGAAGAAGACGATGGCTTTCTTGTGAGTTTTACTACGAATCTACGTGAAGACATCTCAGAATGCATTGTGATGGACGCCCGCAATCTTTCAGCGGGACCAATTTGTCGTATTCAACTGCCGCATCGAATTTGTAGCGGTACGCACGCCGCGTGGGCGGGTGAGGATGAGCTGTAGGATATGTTCCGCGATGTGGCGAAAATCTTTCGATACAAACCTTTAATCATTCGTGACAGTGTGCGTGTCATAAAGACTAACCCTCGGTAGCAGTCCGATTAAAACTACGGAAAGCGCGGCGCTAACGGCACAGCACGTAAAGGCGAGTTGAAAATTAGCGTGAACATCTCGAAGGTAGCCCGCGATAGCAGGGCCCCAGCCGCCTAAAATGCCGCCTACCCCAAAAATCACGCCGCCGATCGCGCCAGCATGTGCGCGACCAAACAAGTCGCCGACAAGGGCCGGGAAAAGCGAAGCGAAGCCGCCGTAGAAAAAACCGAAAGCGGCGGCGCCACAATAGAGCGTGAACACGCCGTCCGCCAATAGAAACAACACGAAGGCAACGACTTGCGTAGTGGCCGCTATTAGCATCGTGGTCTTTCTGCCGAGCGAATCAGATAGCGTTCCGAGAACTACACTGCCGATGAGAGAAAATAGACCGATGAAGCTGATCGCAAGTGTCGCGCGAACGCCGACAATGCCAATGTCTTGAGCGTGGCCAACTAAATGGACAAAGGGGACGGTTAGGCTCAGCATCGTAACGATAAATGCCAGCTGAAATATCCAAAATGTTTTGGTTCGCGCAGATTCTTGAAAAGAAAGACCGATCTGTGCTGCAGAATCAGACATATGCGCTAACTCAAGTTTCGTCTTATCGCCGTCTGGATGTTCTCCAATCTCCTCTGGGCCTGAGATCATAAAACGAGCGACGAAACTAATTAAAATCAGTAAGACGAAGCCAAGGAGAAGCAGTGCTGTACGCCAATCCGTTACGCTAATTAGGTATCCAGCAAGTAGGGGCGTGAATAAAAATCCGCAACTCGCGCCAGCCGAGGCTAACCCGAGTGCGCGACCGCGTTGTTGCACAAACCAACGAACAACCGTCATGTTGCATGGTATATAGGCTGTACTCATGCCTAAAGCCGCAACAAGGCTGTAGCAAAAAAACATTTGCCAGGGTGCTGATATTTGGCTTGTCAAGATTAGCCCGGCGCCGAGTAACAACGCGCCAATGCCAATCACTCGCCTAGGCCCAAGCGTGTCGGTAAGTCGACCGCTGACAACACTCAAGCTCGTGTAAACAACGGTATACAAGGAAAATACACTGCCGAGACTAGCTCGGGTCCAGCCAAGGTCATCCAACATTGCGGGCACAAAAACGCCAAACGAGTACTGCGCACCGTAGGTTAGAAATAAAATCGTGAACGCGCAGGCCGCGACAACCCACCCGTAGAAAATGTTAGATGTCATTTACACGCATTAGGCCTTGGGCTGGCTCCATCGGTCAATGCCAAAGTCAATGGTCCGAACGTCTTTTTACTATGCACCATTAACATAGCGACAGAATGCCGCCGAAGGTGCCTGATAACCAGCGGAAACATGTCCGTTTTTTATCGGGAAGTTTATTTAGACTTAATG
>JBCCFA010000031.1:0-17042 GCA_039029975.1 Pseudomonadota bacterium | reverse complement strand
CGGCGAAGTTTGCGCCTGGTAACGCGAACAGGCAAAAAACTAAGATAAGTGCGTTCAATGGAGATTTCATTTTTCGGTCACCCGATCTGGCACTGGCTTCGTTTGGTCCATTTTGGTGTAAATAGGCATTAACAAGAAGAATCCAAAATAGATGACGCTAAAAAATCGCGCTAACCACGTTAAGAGAACCGTTGGATTTTGGGTGCCTAGATATCCAAGCGCGATGAAACTGATTACAAATGACGTTAATGCCGTTTTATAGATGGTGCCACGATATCTAATCGACTTCACAGGACTTCTGTCTAGCCACGGCAGAAGAAACAAGATCATCACCGCGGCGCCCATCATAATCACACCGACCAACTTATCCGGGACGGCGCGCAAAATAGCGTAGAACGGCGTGAAGTACCAAACCGGTACAATATGCTCTGGTGTCTTAAGAGGATCAGCTGGCACAAAGTTATTGTGCTCCAGAAACCATCCACCGAATTCCGGGGCGAAGAACACCACGGCAAAAAAGATAATCAAAAACACCACTGCACCCATGCAATCTTTGACGGTGTAGTAAGGGTGAAACGGAATGCCGTCCACCGGTTTGCCACTAGCGTCTTTGTTTTTCTTAATGTCAACGCCGTCTGGGTTATTCGACCCCACCTCGTGAAGCGCGATGATATGCAGGAAGACAAGACCGCATATTGCGAGCGGCATCGCGATAACGTGCAAGGAGAAAAAACGATTTAGCGTGATATCGGAAACGACAAAATCGCCACGTATCCACAATGACAGCGTTTCACCCACAAACGGTATCGCACCAAACAAGGAAATAATGACCTGCGCGCCCCAAAAAGACATTTGCCCCCAAGGCAGCAAGTAACCGAGAAAGGCCTCAGCCATCAAGGTAAGGTAGATAAACATGCCGAGAATCCACAGCAATTCTCTCGGTTGCTTATAAGATCCGTAGAGCAACGCTCTGAACATGTGTAAATAAACCACAATAAAAAAAGCAGAGGCGCCGGTAGAATGCATGTAGCGAATTAGCCAACCCCACTCGACGTCTCGCATAATATATTCGACGGACGCGAAGGCCAGATTCGCATCCGGCTTGTAGTTCATGGTTAACCAAATCCCAGTAACGATTTGGATCACAAGCACCAAAATGGACAAAGCCCCAAAGTAGTACCAAAAATTAAAGTTCTTTGGCGCGTAGTACTCCGCTAAGTGTTCGTTCCAAAGTTTCATCAATGGGAAGCGCGCGTCAACCCAATCGCGCAGCCCGGTAATTTGTTTCACGACCGTGTTCATGCCGCACCTCCGGAATCTTCACCGATAACTAATTTCGTCTCGGTTTCGAATCGATAGGGAGGGACGCGCATATTGGTCGGCGCCGGTACACCCGCATATACCCGCCCGGCTAAATCGAATTTAGAGCCATGGCAGGGGCAGAAAAATCCTCCTGGCCAATCACTGCCCATTTGGTCGGCGCCCGCTTCTGGCATGAAGCTTGGCGAACAACCCAAATGTGTACACAAGCCAACAAGTACCAAGTATTCCTCTTTTTGCGACCGCCAAGCGTTCGCCGCAAATTCGGGTTGTTCAGATTCCTCGGAATTTGGATCACGCAGCGTGTCGTCATTCAGGTCTTTGAGTTTTTCGAGCATTTCCGGGGTTCGACGCACTATCCACACCGGTTGGCCTCGCCACTTGTGAGTAATCCGTTGCCCGGGTTCCAATTTAGCGATATCCACTTCAATTGGGGCGCCTATCGCTTTTGCCTTAGCGCTTGGTTGAAAGGTGGCGACAAATGGGATCGCCCCGGCAGCCGCACCTAGTCCCCCGATTACGGCTGTAGTTCCAGTAATGAACCTACGCCGTTTCGCGTCAACGGTGTTGTCACTCATGCCTAAATCACTCTCTGATATTCAATTCTGTTCTGGTTTGCCGTTACAGCGCGCGACTTTGAGTCGTCCGTTGGCCAAGCGCTCGATAAAACGCTGAGTTATCGTATGCTGACAGGCTGTTTGAAATTGGTGTACGAACGCGCAGCCGCTCATCCCCCAAGAAGCGGTAACCTTTGCCGACACTTACACTTAACCTCTCATGTGTCGTCAATTCATCATTTATCTTGAGATTATATCATTATTTCAAGCAAACTTAGACGTTAATCGAGTGTCACATTGACATAATCAAGCGTTGGACTCAGGAACTAGATTCGCGCTTAAAACCAAAACTGAGAGATATTTTTAAGTGGCAAAACATTTTTCGTTTGTGGCGAAATGGGGCGGTCTGGGGATCCTACTTGCCTGCGTATATCTGGCTGGACGGGGTACTGGACTGCCAAATTTCGATCGTTTTAGGACTCACGCGAGTCACACCTACTCCGAAGCGGTGAACCGCGCTGTTCCCTCGGTGGTCAGCATTAGAACCGCGACCGCAGTACGCAGCGCCGCTAACCCGTTATTGAGCGACCCGCTTTTCCAAGAATTCTTCGATGCACCAAACAATGCCGCCACGAAATTCGAAACGGGTCTTGGGAGCGGCGTCGTTGTGGGTCCAAATGTGATTGCGACGAACCATCACGTTGTAAATGGCGTGGATCGAATCGAGGTCGTGTTATTCGATGGCAGGCGCGGGTCAGCTATCGTGCTTGGCGTTGACCCGGAAACAGATTTAGCCGTTATTCAGACACAAATTGATCTCCCTCCCCCGATCGCTCTTGCCGCCCCAGGTGCGACAAACATCGGTGATGTCGCGCTCGCTATCGGTAATCCGCTCGGTATCGGTTTAACGGTTACGCAAGGCATTGTTAGCGCGACCGGGCGCGACAAAATCGGTATCAACACGTTTGAAAATTTCATCCAGACCGATGCCGCCATTAATCCCGGAAATTCCGGCGGCGCTTTGGTTAATACCGATGGTCAGTTAATCGGTATTAATGCGGCGATACTAGGTTATCAAGGCATAGGTTTCGCTATTCCAACCGCATTGGCGAAAAATGTGATTCAGCAGTTGCTCAACACCGGTGAAGTGACTCGAGGTTGGTTGGGGATCGAAGCGCGCGATCTAAGCCCAGCGTTGCGTAATCGATTTGGGATAACAACGGAAAACGGGATTATCGTTTTAGGGGTTATGCCGCAAGGTCCGGCCGCGTTAGCTGGTCTCGAAGCGGGCGATGTAATTTTTGAAATTGACGGCACTGCGATCGATGGTTCGCGCGATGCTTTAAATCAAATCTCAAATTTAGAACCGGCGGCAGAAACACGATTAAAAATTGAACGACGCGGGAAAGTACAAGAAGTGGTCGCCATGGTTCAATCACGACCACGAGTTAGACCGTAACTCAGCTACTGCAGATCGTTTTTAGCTGGCGCAAAAATTCTCCGTTCTCTTCATCTGTACCCACAGACACGCGCAAACAATTTTCTAGTGACGGATGCCCTCCATGCAAATTCTTAATTGCAACACCGTTTTTCAAAAGGCTAGCGTGCACCTCCGGCGCCGCGCCGGGAACACGGAAAAGAATAAAATTCGTCGCGCTCGGCCAAACTTCTAATCCACCAATCTCTTTCAGTCCATTCATTAGGGTGGTGCGAGACGCACAAATTTTTTCTATTTGCGCATCAAAGTAAGCGGCGTGCTCGATGGCAAAACAAGCCGTCGCCTGCGTTAAATTGCTCACGTTATACGGCATTCGCACGCGTTCCAGCGGTTCCAACCACGCCGCTCGGCCAATCAAGGCGCCTAGTCGTATCCCGGCTAAGCCAATTTTGGAAAGCGTGTGCATGAAAACAATATTCTCGAGATCGAATAAACGACTTACACAATTATCCCCCGCGAATCGCCAATACGCTTCGTCAAGCACAACTAAGCCATCGGTTTGGGCCGCGATCTCTCGAATATCTTCATCCGCGAATCGATTTGCAGTTGGATTGTTGGGACTAGCAAGAAAAATCAAGGCCGGTTGATGTTCGCGAATGGCGTTGAGAAACTCAGCAGTTTTAAGCTCGAAAGTTTTGGAATCTAGGGGGACTTCCACATACTCCATGTTCACCGCTTTGGCAGCGAGCGGATAAACGGCAAAACTGGGGCCCGGCGCAAGTAACTTAGCGCCCGGTTGGTTAAATGCCAAACACAGCATATGGATGATTTCGTCAGAACCATTGCCGACCGTAATTGAGGCCTCTTTGGGCAGCGCAAGCTGCGTCGCGAGCGCGTGCTTCAACGATGTGCTGTGCGGGTCCGGATATCGATTAATTTCCGCGCTATGCAACGTCGCTAACCAATCATCGACCAACTCGGTTGGAAAAACGTAGGGGTTCTCCATTGCGTCCAATTTGATCAAACCGGAGACTTCCGCAACGGAATAAGGCTTTAGATCCCGAAGCCATGGCGCCATTAAGCTCGCTGGCGTTTTTTTGCTCATGAGCGGTAGGATTTCACCCGATACTCGGCAGACATAGCATGTGCCTGTAAGCGTTCGCCGCGTGCCAATGTGGCGGCGATCTTGCCTAGTTCAGCGGCAGATTGATCCGAACACTGAATGATTGACGAGCGCTTCTGGAAATCGTAAACCCCTAACGGCGAGAAAAAACGCGCCGTGCCGGCAGTTGGTAGAACGTGATTGGGACCAGCGCAATAATCACCTAAGGCTTCGGCGGTGAAACGACCCAAAAATATTGCGCCTGCATTGCGCACCTTTTCAAGCAAGGCTTGGGGATCACTGACCGACAACTCCAAGTGCTCCGGTGCAATTTCGTTCGAGAGCGACACCGCCGCATCTAGGTCCGAAACTTTGATCAATGCACCACGTTCCGCAAGCGATGTTTTAATGATGTCGGCACGCGGCATTGAAGGTAGAAGTTTGTCGATTGATTTTCTAACTTGACTTAAAAATTCTTGATCGTCACTAATTAAGATTGCTTGCGCTTGCTCGTCGTGTTCCGCTTGAGAAAACAAATCCATCGCAATCCAATCAGGATCGGTTTTACCATCACAGATAATGAGAATTTCAGATGGGCCAGCAATCATATCAATGCCCACAACACCAAATACTTGCTGCTTGGCAGTGGCCACATACGCATTTCCAGGCCCTACGATCTTATCGACCGCAGGCACGGTTTCCGTGCCAAAAGCCAACGCCCCCACCGCCTGCGCACCGCCGATGGTGAATACGTGATCAACACCAGCGATCTCGGCAGCGGCTAATACCGCGGGGTCAGTTTCACCTTCTACGGCGGGCACCACCATGACAATTTCATCAACGCCGGCAACCTTCGCGGGCACAACGTTCATCAGCACGGAGGATGGATAAGCGGCTTTGCCGCCCGGCACATATACCCCAACACGAGCGAGCGGCGTAATTTTCTGGCCGAGCAATGTATTATCAGTTTCGTACTGCCACGACTGCTCTACCTGTCGCCGGTGAAATTGTTCAATTCTTTGGTGCGCATCACGCAACGCATTTCTCATGTCCGCTGATAAAGACTCTGCAGCGCCGCGAAATGATCTGCACACAAAATCGTTCGCGCTTTGTAATGTGCGTCGGTCATATCGATTCGTATATTCAATGACCGCCGCATCGCCTCGCGTCTTAACATCGGCGAGAATAGATTTGACCGTTGAGTTGATTTCTTCATCAACCGCTTGATCAAACGCGCGCAATTTAGCTAGCTGCGTTTCAAACTCAACAGCATTCGCATCAAGTGAAGTAATCAAAGGCCCACCTCAGGTCGCGTCTACGACAGATTTGAGGTTTTCTATCAGCGTGCTGATTTCTTGATGCTTCAGTTTCATCGAGGCTTTGTTAACGATAAGTCGGGAACTAATATCACAAATATCTTCGATTTGAACTAAGCCATTTGCCTTAAGCGTATTGCCTGTATCAACCAGATCGACAATGTAATCCGCCAAGCCCACAAGTGGCGCTAACTCCATGGACCCATAGAGCTTGATGATTTCAGTTTGCACACCCTTTTCAGCAAAATACTCTCGTGCGGTTTTTGCGTACTTGGAAGCCACTCGAATTCGTCTTTCATCTGATAATGAATTCTCAACGCCGGCAACGCACAGCTTGCATTTTGCAATTTTGAGATCCAAGGGTTCGTAAAAGCCGTCGCCGTCATGCTCCATGAGCACGTCTTTGCCGGCAATCCCAACATCTGCCGCGCCATACTCAACAAATGTCGGCACGTCGGTGGCCCGGATAATGACGATTTTGGCGGCACCTTCGTTGGTGCCCAAAATAAGTTTTCTAGATTTGCCAGGATCTTCGCTCGGCGTAATACCGATTTGTTCAAGCAAGGGCAGCGTATCTTTAAGGATTCTGCCTTTTGATACTGCAATAACCAGGCCCGCGTCGTCATTCATATCGCGCTATCGAAAATCGTTAAGGAATTAGCTTGGCACACGACGGATCGTGGCACCCAAATTAGCTAGTTTCTCTTCGATTGTTTCGTAACCTCTGTCAATATGGTAAATACGATCAACTTCTGTTTCACCTTCCGCAACCAAACCAGCAAGCACCAAGCTTGCCGACGCGCGCAGGTCGGTTGCCATCAGTGGCGCACTCGTTAATTGTTCAACACCAGTGGTAATAGCCGTATTGCCTTCTAACTTGACTTGCGCGCCCATTCGCTGGAGCTCCAAGACATGCATAAATCGATTTTCAAAAACCGACTCGGTAATCGTGCCGGTGCCATTCGCAACGCAATTGAGCGCCGTAAACTGCGCCTGCATATCTGTGGGAAATCCCGGGTAAGGTGCAGTATGTAGGTCGACTGCGTTTACCCGCTTGCCGTGCATGTTAAGTTCGATCCAATTTTCGCCCACGTGTATACCGGCACCGGCATCCGCAAGTTTTGCCAATACAGATTCTAATAGTTCCGGGCGTGTATCTTTTAAGCGAACATGGCCACCAGTCATAGCGGCGGCAACTAGGTAGGTACCGGTTTCGATTCGATCCGGCAGAATTTCGTACTGGGCGCCGGACAGTTTTTCCACACCAGTAATGACGATGGTATCGCTACCGGCGCCTTCAATTTTAGCGCCCATACTGATCAGACAGTTCGCCAGATCCACGACCTCAGGTTCTCTGGCCGCATTCTTGATGGTGGTGGTACCTTCCGCCATGGTCGCTGCCATCATCAGATTTTCAGTGCCCGTTACCGTCACCAAATCCATCACTAAATCGACACCCTTCAGCCTGTCGGCAGAGGCTCGAATGTAACCACCCTCGACGGTGATGTTCGCGCCCATCGCCGTTAATCCCTGCAAATGCAAATTGACCGGTCTAGAGCCGATCGCGCAACCGCCTGGCAGCGAAACGTCGGCGCTGCCAAAGCGCGTCAGTAGCGGCCCCAAGACGAGAATCGATGCGCGCATGGTCTTAACTAATTCATACGGCGCGAAAAAATCCTTGGTGGTATTGGCATCCACCTCGACCGTCATCCGCTCGTCAACGGTCAGCTGTGCCCCCATTCCACCGAGCAGTTCCATCGTCGTCGTAATATCGTGCAGATGAGGCACATTGCCTATCATCGACGGTGAATCCGCCAGCAGGGTTGCGGCAAGGATCGGCAAGGCAGCATTTTTCGCCCCAGAAACACGAATTTCGCCGTCTAGCGGCACGCCACCTTTGATGATTAATTTATCCATTCAAAATGAGCCTGACGCAGCAGGCGGTATCACATCACTTGCAGTTTACTGGCTCGTTCCCATTCCGCTGGGGTATACGATTGAATAGATAAGGCATGGATTGCACCAGACATACTGTCGCCAAGCGTGGCGTAAACCATTTGGTGCTGTTTAACCATGGAAAGCCCTTCGAAAGCATCACTAACGACTCGCGCCGCAAAATGCGAGCCGTCGCCGTCTACAGCGACCTCAGCACCTTCGATGCCAGCTTCAATCATTTTTTTAATTTCTTCAGGTGTCATGCCAACTGATCTCTGTTCATTAAATTAGTCAAAAACGATAGAGGGCCCATTTTCAAAACTTTAAGGATCTAAACGAGCCTCAGAGATCTTTGTTTTTCTCAGCCAGATTGCTCACCAGCCCGTCCACACCATCGTTTTCGATCATTGACGAAAATGAGGCTCGATACGTTTTAACCAGACTGATACCGTCAATCGATACATCAAATACTTTCCAATCACCACCACCCCGATGCAGGCGATAGCCGAGCTTTATCGATTTACTCCCAGACTGGTTAATTTCTTGATTCACCAATACCGTTTTGGCAGATACATCGATACCTTCATTGTTCGGATAGGTGATTTCTTGGCCCGAGAACTCAAGTAAGGCAATCGAGTAGGTACGTACTAATAACTTGCGGAATTGATCGACGAAAGCGGAACGAGTTTCTTCACTGGCCGCCTTCCAATGTTCGCGAATTACGAGTTGCGACATGATGGGAAAGTCAAAATGGGGGAAGATGAGCTCTGAGACCAGCGAATACATTTTCGCCGGGTCATCACGCAACGTATCGCGCTCGTTTACGACGCGCTCAATAACCTGATCGGTTGTTCCCTGCACGATAGTTAGCGGTGACTCGAGTGCGGATGGCGATTGCATACCAAAGCTCACGGCACCGAGTAAAAGTAGCGACAGTAATACACGTTTCATTGTCTTTCCTCTACCAGCATGAATTGCTTGAATCATTGCGGCCTTTAGTTCCGCATAAGTTGTATTTTTGACCGAGGTAAGTACCGAACGGTTCCATCACGCTCCATTGGCCCATTTCTCCCGCTAACGCCCGGGCAGGTTATTCTTAGGGCTTGAATTCATGCAGTTGAGCGACGAAGCAACTTACAGCGCAGGGGCAAGAACCACAGCACTGATGTCGGTGAATACCTGAAGCGGCGTAATCTATCATATTCGATCAGTGCTGTCTGATAGCTGAACCAGCTATGATCGCGATTTATCACCAACAAGCTCGATCTTGTAGCCATCTGGATCTTCGACGAAGGCGATTACGCTGGAACCGCCTTTCATTGGTCCCGCGGGCCTAACCACCCGACCGCCGCGCGCTTCGATATCCGCGCAAGCCGCGTATACGTCATCTACGCCAATCGCGATATGCCCGTAGGCGTCGCCGAGCGAGTATTCCGTTTGCTCCCAATTATGCGTAAGTTCGAGCACCGTGGTATCAGATTCTTCGCCGTAACCGACAAATGCTAGCGTGAACTTACCTGCCGGATAATCTTTGCGGCGCAGCTGTCGCATGCCGAGCACCTCGCAGTAAAATTCGATCGATGCGTCTAAGTTAGCCACTCTTAACATTGTGTGTAAAAAGCGCATGGTGGTTCCTTGTTTTGGGTATTATCGAGAAACGTCGGCAGCGTTAGGAGATTTCGCAGGTGATATTGGCCGCAACCTGTAAGGCTTTTTTCCTCGCCTGCTCAACGTCATCACCCAGCGCCAGACCAACGCCTAGACGACGGCGACCATTAATATTAGGTTTGCCGAATAGCCGAAGATCTGTGTCAGGTGCTTGAGTGGCTTCACGCACGCCCAAAAAAAGGATCGAATCGCCCTTACCTTCCGCCAAAATTGCCGCAGACGCGGCAGGCCCATAGAACCTAATATTAGGGATGTGCATATCGGTAATTGCTCGAACATGCAACGCGAATTCCGATAGATTCTGCGAAATTAACGTGACCATACCGGTATCGTGCGGACGCGGAGAAACTTCGCTAAAAAGTACGTCGTCACCTTTAACGAACAATTCAACGCCGAATATTCCCTTACCGCCGAGTGCCTCTGTGACGCGACGGGCGATGTCTTGCGCCCGTGTAAGCGCGAGATCGCTCATCGCTTGCGGCTGCCAAGATTCGCGATAATCTCCATCCACCTGGGTGTGCCCTATTGGCTCGCAAAAACTTACGCCCCCGCGATGGCGCACCGTGAGCAAAGTGATTTCGTAATCGAAACTCACAAAACCTTCAACAATGACCCGCGATTTTTCGGCACGCCCGCCGGCTATCGCGTAATGCCAAGCGTTTTCGGCTTCCGCGCTGTCGCGCACGGTGACCTGGCCTTTGCCCGAGGAACTCATTACTGGTTTGACAATGCAAGGAGTGCCAATGCGTTCAATCGCAGCGCTGCAGCTCTCCATATCACCAGCAAATTCAAATGGCGAGGTTGGTATACCTAAAGTCTCCGCGGCTAAGCGACGAATGCCCTCGCGGTCCATCGTTAGTCGGGTGGCTATCGCAGTCGGTACAACATTTAATCCTTCTTTTTCTAGTTCAACCAAGGCGTCCGTCGCGATGGCTTCCACTTCGGGCACCACAAAGTCCGGCGACACGGATCTAATCAGCGCCTTCAAATCGTCTCCGGCAAGCATATCGATAACGTGCGCCTCATGTGCTATTTGCATCGCCGGCGCATTTTCGTAGCGATCGACGGCAATCACATGAATGCCGAGTCGTTGCGCCTCGATCGCAACTTCTTTGCCGAGCTCTCCAGAGCCCAATAGCATGAGTTTTAAGGCGCTGGGCGATTTTGGCGTACCGAATTCTGTCATTGAAATTACGTAGCGAAAATAATACTAACTAGTATCTGCTCACCGGCTTAGCTTGCCGACGGCAATTATTGCGCGAACCCAAGTTGCGCAAGCTTATTTTGAAGCGGGACGGGTAAACCCGCAATGTCTGCGCTACACATGGGAAATTCTCGCCGCGTCGCGAACTCACGACGAAGCTTGTCAAACTGACTACCAATAGCACCTGGCGACATATTGGCCAAACCCCGTGCCGCCAGATCAATTTTGGACACGGGACAACACTGTTCGACCAATTTCCTCAGCTGAGCGACTTCTCCATTGCCCGGTCCAACATCGAAATCGCCTTCGAGATCTCTCATTTCATTCAAATTATTGCTGCTTCCGACTGTTCCTGCCTGAAGCCAATCGTTCGAAATGCCGCTCCAAGCACTGAGTGAACGGGCAAGCATGCGCGTTGCGTTTAAACGTGCGTCAATGCTGTGACCAGCAACGTGCGGCGACGCGAGATAAGTGTGCCGCAATAAATCTAAATTAATCGTTGGTTCCTCTCTCCAACAATCGATAGCAACGCGAAATTTTTGTTCATCAAGGCAACGTTGGATTAAGGCCATTTCATCAACAATGCCGCCGCGCGCGGCGTTGATTAGCAATCGACAATTGGATAGGTCACGCACGAGCCTGGCATCTAGTAGGTTTGCCGTCGGGTGTGGACCGTCGAACACAAGTGGTGTGTGTAGTGTAATGACGTCGGCTTCTAACGCCGTCGCAAGATCAACAAACTGGTGAGCGTCTGGAGCGCCCGCCGCTTTGGGTGGGTCACACACTAAGCAGTGCAAACCAAGCGCTGATAGTTTCTGGACTACCCGGGTGCCGACTTCTCCGTAACCTATGATGCCTACGCTTAAAGTTTCTGGCGCAATATTTTCGTCATCGCAGAAGATAAGTACGCTCGTGGTAATGAATTCAGACACAGCATTCGCGTTGCAACCTGGCGCACTAGCAAATTCGATTTCGTTTTCGTGCAACATTGCCTGATCGATGTGGTCGACCCCGGCCGTGGCAGTGCCCACGAATTTAACGTTTGTGTTAGATATTAATTCGGCGCTCACTTTGGTCACCGAGCGCACGAGCAAAATATCGGTGTCGGCAAGCTGCGATCGTTCTAACGAACGACCGTCGAATAATTCAACCGTGCCATAGGCGGCAAAAGCTTGCGCAGCGTCTGAAATAATATTATCGGCGAGAATTCGCATGGCCCATCCAAGCTACCATTTGAACGTGCAACGGACGACTAGTCGTGCCTTCAATAGGCGGCGCGCGACGATGCGCGGGTTAAGGTCGATCGTCGACCTCGGCCCCTTCTTTTTGCACCGGCATAAGATCGGCTTTACCCACACCTAGGGCAATAGCGGTGGTAGACGCCACATAAATCGACGAGTACGTTCCGATCAAAACACCGACTATTAGGGCGGTTGAAAATGCATGAATCAATTCACCGCCGAGAAAAAATAACGCCACCAATACCAATAAGGTTGTTAAGGAGGTAATGATGGTTCTCGAGAACGTTTGATTCAGCGACGTATTGATAACGGTGGTCGTATCGCCTTTGCGCATTCGCCTAAAATTCTCACGTATCCGATCGAAGACCACGATAGTGTCGTTCAAGGAATACCCTATGACCGCGAGTATCGCGGCGAGCACCGGTAAGTCGAACTCCATTTGCGTGATCGCAAAGAACCCAAGCACGATGATGACGTCATGGACCAAAGCGGCGATTGCGCCCGCAGAAAACTTCAGCGTGAAGCGAAACATAACGTAAATTAGAATACCGGCAAGCGCATAGAGCATCGCGAAACCGCCGTCTTCGGTCAGTTCTTCGCCAACTTGTGGACCCACAAATTCGATACGCCGCATCTCTGCTTCCGGCAGAATAGAAAGCACTTTGGCGCTTAGATCGGCATCTGCCAGGTCCTCGGTCGGCGCTAATCGAACCAACACATCCTTCGGCGAGCCAAAGGCTTGAACCACCGCATCGCCGAGGTCCGAACCAGCGATCGCACTGCGGATGCCATCGAGATTAGGCGCCTCTTGATAGCCAAGTTCGACCAGCGTCCCGCCGGTGAAATCAATGCCGAATTTCAAGCCATTGGTCGATAAGGCGAAAATCGAAACGGCAATTAAGATTGTGGACACCACCAAGGCGACGCTTCGGAATTTTAGAAAATCAAATTTAATCTGATTAGCCATGTGATTGTCCTTGGAAGCGCTGCGCTAAATCGCAAGTTTTTCGAGACGTTTGTTGCCGTAAATAAGATTGACTACCGCGCGTGTACCAATGATCGCCGTGAACATGGAGGTGATAATGCCTAAGGACAAGGTCACCGCGAAACCCTTGATTGGGCCGGTACCAAAGCTAAATAGGACGATGGCAGCAATCAGCGTGGTGATGTTCGCATCAGCGATGGTTGAAAATGCCTTCTCATAACCAGCGTGGATACTCGCTTGCGGAGAGTTACCGTTCTTCAACTCCTCTTTAATCCGCTGAAAGATCAGCACGTTTGCATCCACGGCCATACCCACTGTTAACACAATACCGGCGATGCCGGGCAGCGTGAGCGTTGCTTGCAGCATTGAAAGCAATGAGACGATCAGCACAATATTGGCTACCAATGCGAGATCGGCCACGAGCCCAAATACTTTGTAATACAAAGCCATGAATATCAGGACGAGTAGCAACCCGATTTTTACCGAGTCAAATCCTCGCTTGATGTTGTCGGCACCGAGGGTCGGTCCTACTGTGCGCTCCTCGATAATTTCTATTGGTGCGGCCAACGCGCCAGCGCGGAGTAGCAAGGCGAGATTTCTCGCTTCCTCAGACGATTCTAAACCTGAAATTTGGAAGCTATAAGCAAGTTGATCTCGAATGGTCGCAACGTTTATCACTTCCTCAACTGCCCGACCTTTTACCTGCTCGATAAAAACCGTTGCCATAGGTTTTCCGATTTCCTGACCCGTAGCCTTGCTAAAGCGTTTCCCACCTTCCCCGTCTAGATTAATTCGTACTATCGGGCCACCATTTTGCGTATCGACGCTCGATGCGGCATTAGTTATATGCTTACCTTCCAACATCACGCGTTTATTTAATAATATTGGCGTTCCGTCCCGTTCTTCGTAGAGCCTTGCACTTACCGGTACTTTCCCACCCGCGGCAGCCTCTTGTGCATCACCATCTAAAAAGACCATACGGAATTCTAAGGTGGCGGTAGCGCCGATAATATCCTTCGCTAGGGCTGAATCCTCAACACCCGGCAGCTGAATAACGATTCGCGAGTCGCCTTGTTGCTGGATAACTGGTTCGGCTACACCCAGTTCGTTGACCCGTTTGCGTAATGTGGTCAAGTTCTGCTTTAGCGCAGTGCGGCGCGCTTCAATTAAATATTCTTCTGTCGGGGTAAGCAGTATCTCTAGCTCTTTCGCCGTGTCCTGCTCATTGACTTTCAACTCAACGAAATCACTGTCAATTAAGTCTAGACCGCGCGCTTGCACCTCAGCCGAAATAAACCGGACTAAGATCCCGCCGTTGGGCGCGCGCGTGACGGTGCGATAGCGGATTTTCTCCTCTTTCATTGCGTTTTTTAGATCGCTAATGAAGCGCTCATCCGTTTGCTGTTTTACCGCGTCCGTATCAACTTGCATTAGAAAATGCACCCCGCCGCGAAGATCAAGACCCATATACATGGGCTTGCCGCCAAGCGCGCGTAACCAATCCGGCGTCGCGGGGGCGAGATTAACCGCAGTTACATACTGCTTGGAGTCAAGCGAGTCAGCAATCGCGGATTTTGCTATTTCGCGGTCTTCGGGGGAGTTAAACCGAATGAGTAGCTTATCGTTCGCTAGCTCAATACGCCTTGGCTCAACATTCGCAGCCGCTAATGAGTCAGTAATTTTCGTTTGTAAGGCGACATCTACCGGTGCCGCACGGCGCGCCGAAATCTGCAGCGCGGGATCGGTGCCAAATAAATTAGGCGCAGCGTAGAGCGCACCGACTACCAGCACGACGATAACAAGTGCGTATCTCCACCATGGGTACTGATTCATGAAACGGACTTCCCTAAATGTAACTACGAGGCTTTGATGGTGCCTTTTGGCATGACTGCCGCGATGGCGTGTCGTTGCACTTTGATTTCGATATTTTTTGAAATCTCTAAGGTGATAAAACTATCGCCAACTTCAACGATTTTGCCGAGCACGCCGCCGTTAGTGACCGCCTCATCACCTTTCGACAAAGCTTCCACCATCTTCTGATGGTCCTTCTGGCGCTTCATTTGCGGACGGATCATCAGAAAATACAGCACCACGATCGGGATCAACATGATGAGGAAGGTCGACATACCCGGCTCGGCAGGCCCGCCGGCAGTTTGGGCAAGGGCGTCACTAATTAGAAAATTCATGGTCGTTCTCGCAAAAATCGCCGCGCATTATGCCATACGGAGGGCTCAGACCACACGCTACTCGGGCTTATTCGAGCTTATTGGCGCCGATTTGCCGAACTTCAGCTGCAAAAGCGGCGAATTCTCCGTTTGAGATCGCCTCGCGAGCGCGCAACATCAGACCAAGATAATAATGCAAGTTATGAATGGTATTGAGCCGAGCGCCCAAAATTTCGTTGGTTTTTGCCAAATGGTAAAGATAGGCGCGCGAATAATTGCTGCAGGTGTAGCACGCGCAAGCAGGATCGAGCGGCTCGATTGAATCACGGTGGGCCGCGTTACGAATTTTGACCACGCCTTGCGAGGTAAATAAATGTCCGTTGCGGGCATTACGGGTTGGCATCACGCAATCAAACATATCGACTCCCGCTTCAATTGCGTCCATCAAGTCTGCTGGTGTACCGACCCCCATTAAATATCGAGGTTTGTTAGTGGGGAGCAGTGCCGCAGTAAAACCGGCTATTTCGCCCATCAAATCTTTAGGTTCGCCAACAGACAAGCCGCCGATTGCATAACCATCGAAATCAAGGTCTTTGAGCGCTTGCGCAGACTCCTCACGTAAGGATTCGAACATACCCCCTTGCACGATGCCAAAAAGCGCGGCGGGATTGTCTGCATGCGCGTCTTTACTGCGCTTCGCCCAGCGCAAAGAGAGTTGCATCGAATCATGCGCTTGCTGCAAAGTCGCTGGGTAAGGTGTGCATTCATCGAAGATCATCACAATGTCTGATCCCAGCGCACGTTGAACCGCCATCGAACGTTCCGGAGTGAGCAGCACTTTGTCGCCATTTAATGGCGATTTAAACACCACGCCCTCTTCGTTGACCTTTGAGATATCCCCCAAACTGAACACCTGAAATCCGCCCGAATCAGTCAAGATTGGGCCTTGCCAATGCATGAAATTATGCAAGCTGCCGTGCTTGCTAATAATCTCGGTACCGGGTCGTAACATGAGATGGTAGGTATTACCCAACACAATATCCGCACCGGCCTCGATGAGCTCCTCCGGTGTCATCGCTTTCACTGTGCCGTAGGTGCCAACGGGCATAAACGCGGGCGTGCGGACCGTGCCGCGCGCGAAATGAATTTCACCCGTTCTGGCGCGTCCATCCACCTTGTTGATTGCAAAATCCAAAATGCTATCCAGGAAAACTAAGTTGCCGGCGCCGGTAACCACATAGCGTCACCGTAACTGAAAAAACGATAGCGTTGCTTTACAGCGTGCTGATAGGCAGCCAAGGTGCGCTCGCGTCCAATAAACGCCGACACCAACATAATCAAAGTTGACTCCGGCAAATGGAAATTGGTCATCAACGCGTCTACTACCTGAAACGAATACCCGGGATAGATAAAAATATCGGTATCACCAGTGTAGGCCTTCAAACTGCCAGATTTAGCCGCGCTTTCTAACGCGCGGAGTGACGTTGTGCCGATAGCCACAACCCGTCCGCCACGTTCGCGAGTCGTGTGAATTTTTTCAACTAAAGTTGAGCTAACAGAGCAATATTCGCTGTGCATTTTGTGGTCACGCAGATCGGCGCTCCGCACAGGCTGAAATGTACCGGCACCAACGTGCAGGGTGACAAATTCAAGTTCGACGCCTTTTTCCCGTAAGGCCGCGAACAACACATCGTCGAAATGGAGACCAGCGGTTGGTGCGGCGACTGCGCCCGGCACTTTGGCATAAATTGTTTGATAACGGCTCTCATCAGTTTTAGTCGGCGTCCGCTTGATATAGGGCGGTAAAGGCACCGCCCCCTCGGCTTCTAAAAGCTGCGACAAGGGGGAATCGGACTGTAATTGATAAAAACCGTCGTCTTGCTTGTGGAGCGCGGTCAACTTGGTACCGCCATCCAGGCTAATTTGCGTGCCCGATTTTATTTTTTTGTTGGCTCTAAGCTGTACTAGAAGCTTAGGTTTACTGCTGTCGTCTAATACTCTTTCTAGAAGAACTTCTACTCGACCGCCGGAAGTTTTCGCGCCAATCATTCGCGCCTTAAGAACCTGAGTATCATTGAATACGAGCAAGTCTTTACTAGAAACTAAATTCG
>JBCCFA010000030.1:0-17293 GCA_039029975.1 Pseudomonadota bacterium | reverse complement strand
GGAGGTCATTATTGCGGGACGCATAGCGGAGTTCAACATATAAAGATGTGATCTCATCAACCTCCTCGGCATAGCCCTCGTTGGTTGCCGCGACCCGGTTGGCGAAATCAAAAGGACCTTCGTGGGGCGCGCGAGTAAGTCCAGCTTTTGCTAGTTTCCGGCAGAATTCTGCGTAGAGCTTGGCACTTCGGTCGGCATAAAGTTTTGGTTTGTTGAGCACAAAAAAACCAAACAAAAACAACAAGGCAGCGGTGCTAAGTGTGAATACAATAATGAGCGCCCCGTAATGCCAGTTAAGCAAGCCCAACTTATCAAGGAACTGTCGCTGTTGTTGCGGCGTGTAGCCTAATACCCAGCGGCTCCAGTTGAAATTCACGGCTTCCCAAATATCTCGAACGCGGTTCCACGTAAACGCAACAGGATTATCTGGATCAAGCATGCTAAGCGGACGTCGGGACGGAAAAATCTGAGTTAAGCCGAGAGACAATCTTTCGGGTGCAACGGCGGATGTCGGGTCCATGCGTACCCATCCCCGATCTGCGAAGTAAACCTCAGCCCAAGCATGCGCGTCGCGTTGGCGGATTAACATGAAATCCGACAGCGCGTTATTCTCCCCACCTTGATAGCCGGTCACTACTCGAGCGGGAATACCCGCAGCGCGCATTAATACGACAAAGGCCGACGCGTAGTATTCACAGAAGCCCTCACGAGTTTCAAACAGGAAACTATCGATCGAATCGGCGGATAACGGTTTTGGGGTTAGCGAGTAAATAAAATCTTGCTCATTAAAAAACCGCAATGCTTTGTCGATAACGGCTATTTGCGAGTTGCTTTCGTTTAGCCATTTCTTAGCCATCAACTTAGCTTGCGGATGATAAGCCTCGGGAAGAAATAAAGCAGCGGCGCGCGCCGCTGAATCCAGCGACTCGCGATTCATATTAGTGTCCGACACCAAATCGAAACGTTTGCGTTGCCCGATTTTTTTTCCAGAGACAACCTGACCGTCGGTTGTTATCCAGACGGATTGCTCCGCCCAACTGGCATGATCGAGAGCAAAAATCCATCTCTCACCGTGGGGTTCAATAATCACCTGATACGCATAGCTTGTCGGCGAGGCATCCAACGGTGGGGTAATTGTGGACGTCGGTTGTTTGCCAACCGTGTTCGAGCCGGGGCGCCAACTAATGCCGTCGGTTTCCCAAAACACCGGTCCGCGCCAATAAAGATCTTTAGCCGCAGGCGGTGCGCCCTTAAACTGCACGCGAAACGCGATTTCGTCTGACACACCCAGGCGGGCAACATTGCCGATGGTCATTTCGTCACTTAAACCCGTCACGCCGTCTACGCCATTTTGTGAAACTCCCCACAGCGGTCCGGGAATACGGGGGAATACCACAAAAGCGACAATCATGATGGGCAACGCCTGCGCGCAATAAAGGAAACTAAGTTTAAAACACTGCCGTTTACTAAGGTTCGCAACGTAAGCATTAAAATGGATTAGACCGGCCGTGACGGTGACCACTACGCCGACCATAAACACCGCAGTGAACAAGGTTTGGGAATAAAACAGGTTAGTTACAACGAGGAAATACGCTAAGAACATGACAATGTAAAAGTCACGTGTTGTGTGCATCTCAAGCAGCTTCAGCCCCAACAGTGCGGTCAACATAGCAACGCCCGCATCGCGCCCAAGCTGTCCGTCAAAACTGATATAGGTTGCGACGAAGATTGCCACCGCAACGCATTGTTTAGCGAGCCATATGGATAGATAGCGTCGCTCAGGTAGCGCGACTTTGCCAAACGCGCCTAGCACTCGCCACAAGCCCATAGAAAAAAAAGCGAGAATAAGCCACGCGGAAAACCTCGGAATGTGCGGTCCCAGCGCAAATGTCACGGACAGAAACGCCCAACAAACGGCGGTGACTTGCAGCGGGTGCTTATCCCCACTTGTCATGCTTCGAATACCGCTAAGGCCTGCAAACAACGGTGCTGGTGAGCGCTGCCAGACGCAACAGGTATCGTAATAGTTGGGAGCGTCAACCCATAAGCAAGTCGCGTTTCATGTGCCTTAACTACCCATAGGCAAAGTTGACTTAATCGCGTTTCAACATCGACTAAATTTTCTGTGTGGTGCCAATCGAAAATTAGTTGGTAGTCGTTGGCACCAGTGAATTGTTTCACTAAAAGTTCGTCTGATTTAGCCAAAGATCGCCAAGCAATGCGTTTAATCGGTTGGCCAGCGGTGTATTCGCGCAAACCACGAAAATCGTTATCGCCGGTTCCTCCCGTAGACAATTCATCGGATATTACCGCGCTTGTCGCGGGTAGCGGTAAGCTACCTACCGCTTGCGGATAAACTAGACATTTGCGTTCATGGACAAAATATCCCCAAGCGATGAATACCCCCAAAGGAAAATGCGAATATATTTTTAGCCGCGGTAGATCTATCCATCCGCGGCGCCGCGCAGCCAAACTAATTGTAGCGTTGGCGCTTCCGCTGTTAGGTATTTTTGCGACGGTTTGCTCACCGAGTTTTGCTCGCTTTCGGAACCAGCGAGACCGCTCCGCCTCTGCGGCCAGCGTTAAATTAATTTTGTCTTCGTGATGAATATTCTCGAGGGTGACGTGGCAGTGGATTGGGCTGCCGACGAAAGTATTTTCAGCTTGTATTGATCTTAAGCTTATGGCTAGTAAATTTCGCACAGTATGCAGCATACTGATTAGGAACAAGCCGCTCAGTAAAAACGTGAGCATATAGCCGAGCGCGTTATCGTAATTAATGGATCCAAGTAGAATCGCGAATAACAGCGTTCCTAATAGATAGCCGTAACGATTCGGCAGAATATATACTCGCCGTCGATCCAGCCGTGGCACTTGGGCTGTGCCAGCGTTCGCGATCGTACTCAAGGAATTGGCACGGATTCGAGCAGGCGTTGGGTGCTTTCGGTGGGTTGATGATCTGCATTCGATTTCGCACCCAAACGATGGGCAGTGACCGGCTCGAGGACCGCTTGCACGTCTTCTGGTACCACGTAATTACGCGCTTCGAGCAAAGCCCAGGCTTTGGCAGCCTGCAGTAGACCAAGGCCCGCGCGCGGTGACAGGCCGTGGGCGAAATCAGGGCTGCTACGCGAATAATCGAGCAGTTTCTGCACATAATCGATCAGCGCCGGCGATGCTTCCATTGCGGCGACGGTATGCTGCATTTGAAGCAACTTTTCCGCGTTTAGGGTTGCATTTAAGTCTGCCAACAGCACGCGCCGGTTTTCACCAGCGAGCAAAGAACGCTCGGATTCGGCATTCGGGTAGCCAAGCGATATTCTCATTAGAAATCGGTCGAGTTGCGATTCTGGTAATTCGAAGGTACCAAATTGATCTCGAGGGTTTTGGGTCGCAATAACAAAAAATGGTTCCGGTAAGGGATAGGTTTGTCCTTCTGCCGTGACCTGTTTCTCTTCCATCGCCTCTAGCAATGCGCTTTGAGCCCGGGGAGTGGCCCGATTGATTTCGTCGGCCAGTAATAATTGGGTGAATATCGGTCCTTGATGAAATCGAAAGCTAGCATCGTTTTTGTCGTAAATAGCAGCGCCAATAATCTCAGCGGGTAACATATCGCTGGTAAATTGGACTCGTTGAAACTCGAGCCCGACTAAACGCGCTAACAATTGCGCCAGGGTCGTTTTGCCTACCCCAGGTAAATCTTCAATAAGCAGGTGGCCGCCGGCCAATAAACAACATATCGACAACTTGAGTTGCAGATTTTTTCCGACGATAACGTCAGCGCCGTTATCTAACAGCGCACGTATTTCTTCTGTAAAGAGTGTCTCGGAAGGGCCGATATTAAGAGCAGCGCTATCTTCGGAACGCTTAAATATTTTGCTTATTGTGCTAGTCACGCGGCTAAACTCAGGCTTGGTTATTGTCGGGTAAGGTTTGTACTTTGTGTATAGGCGGCCATCAGCACCGCGGTGTTTTCAGTGCTCAATGTCTGGTTGGACAAATGAGAAAGCATTGCGATCTGATAAATCACGCCTAAAGTTAAATTCTAGCTCCTCAAATGCCGAATTCTAAGAGAAGATTCACATATTAGTATGACTAAATCGGCTGCAAGCATAACGACTTAAGGGTAACGGCTGTTGAAAAAATACGACTTAGTGGTCATTGGCAGCGGCCCGGCGGGCCAAAGGGGTGCAATACAGGCAGCCAAACTGGGGAAAAGCGTACTCCTAGTGGAGAATTTCACGCGAATTGGCGGGGCTTGTTTACACACCGGCACTATTCCATCTAAAACTTTGCGCGAAGCGGTCATGTATTTATCCGGGTGGCGACAAAGAGGCTTTTATGGGCGCAGCTATCGGGTGAAGGAACGAATTACCGCCAGCGATTTGATGCAGCGCCTCGAAATTACGGTTCGCCACGAAATCGAAGTATTACAACACAAACTACATCGCAACTACGTCGAAACTCTGTTAGGACACGGTGTGTTCGAAACGCCAAACCGTATACGCGTTGAATACGGCGAGGACGACCCACAGTATGTCGAAGCCGGGCATATTTTAATTGCCACCGGTTCCCGCCCCGCTCGCCCGCATGGGGTTGAGTTTGATTCAGTCAACGTGGTGGATAGCGATCATATTCTGCAAATGGCAGAGTTGCCGCGTAATCTTGTTGTGGTCGGCGGCGGCGTGATTGGCCTTGAATACGCATCAATTTTTAGCGCATTAGATATCGATGTCACGGTGGTAGACGGCCGCACCGAACTCCTGAGTTTCATTGACCGAGAAATTATCGACGAGTTTGTTCATCATCTTCGTGATCGAGGCGTTAGCCTGTGTTTGGGCGAAACCGTTGAGTCCTTGAGCAATATCGATGAAAAAAATGTCGTCCTTACCCTAAAAAGCGGCCGACGTCTACGCGCTAACATGGCGTTGTTCGCCGCAGGTCGTCAATCTAATACGGATACCTTGGCCCTCAATAACGCCGGGCTAACGGCCGATGAGCGTGGCCGTTTGATCGTTAATGCACATTATCAAACAGAGGTCGGCCATATATACGCGGCCGGTGACGTGATTGGGTTTCCGGCCTTGGCGTCAACTTCCATGGAGCAAGGACGGCATGCGGTTTGTCATGCGTTCGATGCACCGATAGGTAACGTCAATCCAGACCTGTATCCATATGGTATTTACTCCGTGCCGGAAATGAGCGTGGTAGGTAAGACAGAGGAAGAACTGCGTGCCGACGGGGTGCCGTACGAAGTGGGTACAGCACGTTTTCGCGAAACCTCGCGCGGGCAAATATTGGGGTTACGCGAGGGTTTGTTAAAGCTGCTTTTTGATATGGAAGACAGACGTCTACTTGGCGTTCACATAGTCGGTGAAGGGGCAACTGAACTTGTCCACATTGGTCAAGCGGTGCTGTCTTTGAACGGAACCTTGGATTACTTTATCGATGCGGTATTTAATTACCCGACATTAGCCGAGACGTACAAAATCGCGGCGCTTGATGCGTTCAACAAAATGTAGGTTGCCCAAGCAGCTAGGCGCTACTAAGCGAACTATGCGCCAGCAACCGTCATCGCTTCGATAAGCACCGAGCCCGACTGAATGCCGCCGCGATGATCGACATCGTTGCCAATATCGGTAATTTGGCGAAACATGTCTGCTAAGTTTCCTGCAATAGTAATTTCTTCAACAGGATAAGCAATCTCACCGTTTTCAACCCAGAACCCGCTAGCGCCGCGCGAATAATCACCTGTTACCTGATTAACACCAAAGCCCATTAAATCCGTCACCACCAACCCGCAGTTCATTTCTCTAAGCAGATCGTGGAAAGACTTGTCACCATGGCTCACCATTAAATTATGGACACCGCCGGCATTCCCCGTTGGTTTTAATCCCAATCGACGGGCGGAATAGCCACTCAACACGTAATCTTGCACAACACCGGTTTCGACAATGAAACGCTGTTGCGTTTGACCGCCATCGGCATCATAGGGTGCACTGCCTATTCCCTGCAAAAGATGAGGTTGTTCCTCTAACGAAATAAATTCAGGAAAAATCTGTTTGCCCTTGCTATCGAGCAGAAAGCTCGCTTTGCGATATAAACTTCCGCCCGAGATACCACTAATAAAGTGGCCGAATAATCCACCCGCAATCGGCGCTTCGAATAGCACTGGGACCTTATCCGTTGGAATCTTGCGCGCCCCTAGTTTTCGTACTGTGCGTTCACCGGCGACTTGACCGACGCTGCGATGATCTTGAAGCGCACTTGGGTCACGGGCGCTTGTATACCAATAACCTCTTTGCATAGCGCTATCCGCACTAGCCACCACCACGCAGGATAGTCCGTAACGAGAAGCTTTGTAGGCTTCATTGAAGCCATTGGTATTCGCGTACGCGCTCAGACCACGATAATAGTTCACGCTGGTGTCATCTACTTGCTCGATCCGAGAATCGACGGCTTTGGCGCTGGCATCGCACTCAAGTGTTTTCTCTATGAGCGCGCCGTTGTCGATGTCCCAAGAATGATGCAGATCTAGATCTGGAATATCAGTGGCCAAAAATTCTGGCTCGAGTAGACCCGCATATTTATCTTGTTCACTTTGGTTGGCGATATCTGTCGCGGCTGAGACAGTTTGATCTAAACTTTCAATGCTAAAGTCTGTAGTGGCGGCGCTGCCCTTAGCACCATTTTTATAAACCGTAATACTCAAAGATTTATCGCGATGATGTTCGAGCGCTTCCAACTCCGCGTTCCGACAGGTGATGGTTAGGCCTTGCCCGCTGCGGACGCCTACTTCAGCGTCGGTACAGCCTAGCGCTCGTGCCTTTTTTAGCACGTCATCGGCGATTTCGCGGGCGGTAGCGTTGTTAATGGTTGTTGTGGTCATAAGGTGACAATTGTACTGGACTTTTAGCTATCGCATCGATTCAACTCGAGCCAGCTGTGGAGCTGCTAGAAAAGCTTTGCTCGGGTAAAATTGTCGTATGCCTGATTCCCCTATTGTAGCTTCGCTGAACACGGCGCAACGAGACGCTGTTACCACTGATACGCCACAAACGCTTGTGCTGGCTGGTGCGGGTAGCGGTAAAACCCGCGTACTGGTGCATCGAATTGCCTGGTGCTTGGAAACGGGCATGGCTTCGCCACACGGCATTCTCGCGGTAACTTTCACCAATAAAGCGGCGGCCGAAATGCGCGGTCGGATTGAGAGTCTACTAAAGCGACCGGTCGGTGGTATGTGGGTGGGCACTTTTCATGGTATCGCGCATCGTTTGTTGCGGGCCCATTACCAGGAAGCCGATTTACCCGAGCAATTCCAAATAATCGATAGCGATGATCAATTGCGCGTAATCAAACGAACTTTGCGCGGCATGAATCTTGATGAAAGCGAGTGGCCGGCAAAGGAGTGTCAATGGTTTATCGGCGCACAAAAGGATGAGGGTTTAAGGCCTGATCATATCGACGATGGTGGCGACGAAGGTTTAAAAACACTTATTGACGTTTACCGGAACTATGAAGAAACCTGCCAACGTTCGGGACTGGTCGATTTTGCGGAACTCTTATTACGCGCTCACGAACTGTGGCGGGACACACCGAGTTTGTTGCGTCATTATCAGGAGCGTTTTTTTCACGTTTTGGTGGATGAATTCCAGGACACCAATGGCATTCAATACGCATGGTTACGGCAGTTGGTTGGTGAGGACGGCAATTTGTTTGTGGTTGGTGACGATGATCAATCAATTTATAGCTGGCGCGGCGCACAAGTTGAAAACATGCAGCGTTTTCAAAAACACTACCCCGACCACAGCATTGTGCGTTTGGAGCAAAATTATCGGTCAACGGCGACCATTCTATCCGCCGCCAATGCGTTAATCGAAAACAATCCGAGCCGTCTCGGAAAAAATCTTTGGACCGACGGCGATAAAGGCGAAGCGATTACTTTGTATACCGCCTTTAACGATGTCGATGAAGCCCGTTTTTGCGTAGAGAAGATCGCCCACTACCATGAAAACGGCGGTCGATACGATGAATGTGCTGCGCTCTATCGTGTGAGCGCCCAGTCACGGGTGCTTGAAGATGCGCTCCGTCACGCAACTATCCCCTACCGCGTGCATGGCGGATTCAAGTTTTACGAACGCGCGGAAATCAAAGATTGTTTAGCCTATCTGCGACTCTCAACGTTTCGAAGCGATGACGCATCATTTGAACGTATCGTAAATACGCCGCCACGCGGTATCGGTCAACGAACCATTGAAGAGGTTAGGAATTTAGCGAGACTTGAAAAAATCACCATGTGGGAGGCGGCGCGGCGCTTAGTCGAGTACCGTGAGCTATCGGCACGTGCGGTGAGTTCTTTGCAACGCTTTTTCGAATTAATCGACAGGCTCAGCGTGGAAATTGACGGTCTTGCGCTGGACCAGGTAATCGAAACGGTTGTCGCGCGTAGCGGTCTTCCAGATCATTACCGCAAAGAGAAAGGCGAAAGGGGATTGGACCGAATTGAGAATTTGGAGGAACTCGTCATCGCCGCGGGGGATTTCACACCCAACGAAGAAGAGGAAGACTTACCGTTGGTGTCGGCGTTCTTAGCGCATGCCGCGCTTGAGGCAGGTGAAGGCCAGGCAGAGGCGCATGAAGATAGCGTACAACTGATGACACTCCATTCCGCAAAAGGATTGGAATTTCCTGAAGTCTACTTAATGGGCGTTGAAGAAGGTCTTTTTCCTCATCAAAGGAGCGCCGACGACCCTTCCCAGTTAGAAGAAGAGCGCCGTCTTTGCTATGTCGGCGTGACACGCGCCATGCAAAAACTCACGATCAGCCATGCTGAAAGCCGTCGCTTGCACGGTTCTGATTATTATCCTCAACCATCGCGTTTTATCCGAGAGATTCCGGCAGAGTTACTGGCGCAGGCGCGCCTTGGCGGGCGGGTAGCCGGTGCGTCGCTAAGTCATGACGCCGAACCGAACGAGGGTGGTCTAAGCTTGGGGCAGCAAGTGCAGCACAAAACATTTGGAACGGGAGTTGTACTCCATGTAGAGGGTCGCGGCGAACATACGCGAGTGCAAGTTAATTTCGAAAACGAGGGCGTGAAGTGGCTTGTCGCCGCCTACGCGGGTTTGCAAGCTGTGTAGTTAGTTCATCACTGTTATCTGCCGAAATACAAAGGATCAACATGTTTAACAATAAAGCTAAATTACCAGGGCTTACGCTAGTCGCCCTGCTTCTCGTCGCCTTCCTCGCCGCTTGCGGCGGCGACGGGCCGGCCGGTGAGACAACGCAAACCGGTGCGCAAACAAAAAAATATCGCTGGAAATTAGTCACCTCATGGCCGGCAAATTTGCCGGTAAATCATGACGGCGTAATCAAATTTGCCGAAGATGTCGAAGCAATGAGCGCCGGGCAAATGACAATTCAAGTGTTTGCCGCCGGCGAGTTGGTGCCAGCGCTCCAAGTCTTCGACGCCGTTTCCCAAGGGACAGTGGAAATGGGTCATTCGGCGGCGTACTACTGGGCCGGAAAATTGCCGGCTGCTCAGTTCATGACTGCAGTACCGTTTGGTATGAATGCACGCGGCATGTGGGCTTGGCTTTATGGAGAGCAAGGCCTTTCAGTGTGGCGAGAGCTTTATGCGCCGTTCAATCTAATTCCATTTCCAATGGGAAATACCGGCACGCAAATGGGCGGTTGGTTTAACAAGCAAATTAAATCGGTTGCCGATTTAGATGGATTAAAAATGCGTATTCCCGGGCTGGGCGGCAAAGCACTAGCGAATGCCGGCGGCAATCCGATTTTGTTATCGGGCGGCGAAGTTTACACTGCGCTCGAGCGCGGCAATATTGATGCAACAGAATGGGTGGGACCCTTGCACGACGTTAGATTTGGTTTAGATCGCGCGGCTAAGTATTACTATTATCCAGGATGGCACGAACCAAGTACGCAGTTGGAATTGATCGTTAACAAGCAAAAATGGGAAGCACTGCCAAAACACCTACAAGCGATAATCGATGCGGCGGCTACGTCGGCCGGCGTTTATATTTATAGCAAAATGGAAGTGGGTAACGCCGAAACGTATGCAAAGTTGCGCGAATCCGGCCACATCGAGGTGCTAGAGTTTCCTCAAGACGTGCTAGCGGCCTTGCATCAAAATGCAAAGAAAGCGCTGGACGAGGAAGCAGTGGATGATGAAAAGTTTATTCAAACGCGTGCCGCGTATGAAACCTTCAGGCAGAAGTTCGACGCTTGGGATGATATTACAGAGGATGCTTATCGGGCTTTTCTGAATACCCTTGACGGGCAATAAGGAACGGCTATTTGGAACTAACGTTTACTTACTATTATTTACCATGTAATCGACTGCTGCGGTGACGTCTTCGTCGCTGTAGTCCGGTCGACCACCCTTAGGCGGCATCAATCCGCTTTCGCCCATGAAGCCCTTGATCGAGTGCTCATACAGCGTTGCCATGCCTTTTTCGACCCGCGGCGCCCAACTCGTCGCGTCGCCAAATTTTGGCGCACCCGCGACGCCAGATGCGTGACAAATTACGCAGGCAGCTTTGTAAACTTCCTTGCCTCTGGCATCGGCAACAGCGAATGCTGCATCTACGGCAGGAGCAGGTTCTGTTTCGGCGTTGTCTGCTTCAGCTTCTATGTTTTCTGCCGGATCAGCTTCACTAGCGGCCGAATCATCTCCCTCTAATTTTCCCAGCATGAACATGACTGCGGCACGCACTTCGTCGTCGCTCAAGTTAGGAAGGCCACCTCGTGCCGGCATGATACCCTCGCCCTCGACGCCGTTTATTGCGTTAAGCACCAACATCTCGGTGCCTTTCTGCAATCGTGGCTCCCAAGCGGCTATGTCGCCAATTTTTGGTGCGTAAGCAATACCCGCGTCGTGGCAAGAAAAGCAAATCTTTCCGTAAGTGGCTTCGCCAGGATCGCTTGGTGTCGCGGCAGTATCGGCGCTAGCCACACTGTCACCGTTACCTACGTCATTGCCCGCAACGATCATCGGTTCCCCAACATTTACTGTGCCCGCAGGGGCAATACGATTACTCGCGGAGCGATCGCCACCTTGCGTTTCAAGGAAATCGCTATAAACAATTTTGGCGAGTATGAAACAAAAAATGCCGATAACCGCAAGGATGGCTAAGACCAAAGAAAAATTTCTAACAAATATCGCGTCGTCTTCTGCGTTACTCATGTTTGACTCTCATTGATGGGAAAAACTGATTGTGTAGCTTAGTCTAAGGGCCGCTGCCGGACGCGCGCATTATAACGAAATTAACGAAGCATATCAGCCACTTAAATATTCCGTGCGGCCGCTCGAATTAACTATCGGCAATAGGAACGATTCCTGAATAGAGGTAACATTCGGTGAGTTAAATTGGACAGTATGGCCTTCGAATCATAAGAATAAAACACTTAGTTGCGACAAACAGCGACGAAGAGTCGGAGTAACACGTGCTCAATTCTCAGCGCTTGGAATGCAACACCACAACGTGAAATAGAGGTAGGTATGGCGACAGTTAATCTCATCGAATACAACGAAGCTAGCGACGAAGTGCGAGCAGTTTACGACGACATCCGAAAAGTTCGGCAGACTGATTTCATTAATAATTTTTGGAAGGCGTTAGCAAATAATCCGGCGCAATTGAAGCGAACATGGGAGGGTGTAAAAGAAGTTATGGCGCCTGGCGCGCTTGATCCCTTAACGAAAGAACTCATCTATATCGCAGTGTCCGCGACCAACCAATGTGAATATTGCACCCATTCGCATACAGCGGCAGCGAAAGCAAAAGGGATGAGCGACGCCCAACATGCGGAATTGATGGCCGTGATTGGCATGGCAAACTCAACCAACGGCTTGGTCGCAAGTTTGCAGGTACCCGTTGATGAGGCGTTTAAGGTTTAACTAACTATTGTTGCTCGTGGCGCATTTTGCTCTCCACTACCTCGGAGAGCATGCTCCGGACTGTACCGCTTTTAGTTCTGTCCTCGAAGAATTCGGCATCAAGTACACGCATTCGTTGTTGTATCCGGTAGAACGGGTACATCGGTGGATATCCGCTTGGCGGCGTGCTGGCGACTGCCATCATAAACACATACGGGCAGGTCACGAGCTGTTGTTCAAATAATTCATCGCCGGCTTGTTTAGATGCTGGTTTCGTGCTGCGCCTTCGTGCAAAAAAATGGACGAAATGTGGTTCTGGTGACGAAACACAAGCATCCTCGGGCGTATGCGTTCTAACGCGTTCAAGACTCTCTAAAATGCTGGCTAAATGGCCGATCTTCTCCGCTTTCCGCGTACCCGTCCGATCCAGGTGCCACATGGGAGTTCGCACATAGTCGACGAGCTCAGAATTCGAGTTGATGACGACCTCGTGCAGCATTAGCGTGGATGCAGGGTAGGCAAGTGCGACAATTGCCAATAAAAATAAAAGCGAAGCAATCTTTTCCGGGAGCAATTTCTTGGCGCCGGGCAGCGCGCATGCGAGTATCAGTTGAAACGCGGCGAACGCGTAAAACAGTAGATACGGCAGAATCACAAAAATAAAACGCGCGAAGTGATCTGGGTACGGCCACACAAAAATAACGCTTAGATAAATAGTCACGTAATACGCGTCGAAATGTTTTCCCTTCAGCCTAACTAATAGACCCGTTGCCACGAAAATCATGAGAGCCGCTACAGCAATTTGCGTATTTGAGGCTTCTCCACTGAGTAAGGCAGAAAAATGTTGAGAAAAGGCCCGCCCATTGATTAACACTTGATGGATTAGATTTTCTATTGTTTTCGCGATATTTCCGGCGACAAGGGATTCCGTGTAGCTAGTCGAATAGCCGCTGATACTTTTTATAACCCCCCAAAAAACAGTGGGAGCAATCGCCAGTATTAACACCGCTACCTTCGCCGGTTGACCAAGTTTTATCACACGTCGATTAGCGAATATCCATACCATAAAAGCCAAAATAGCAGCGATGCCGACTGTCCTAATCAACGCCGCAAGGCCAATAAGAGCGGCTGCTAACAACAAACGTTTCAACGTGGGTTTCATTGAAACCAAGAGCATCGCTAAGCCAATGAGCAGCATGTAAGGGTGCTCGCTGAATATGCCGAGACTTGAAATTAAGGTTCCAGGCAACATAGCGAAAAGGACACAAAATCCAAGCGCGAAAAACGACTTCATGCCTTGGGCTAGCAACCAAAAATAAAACGCACTTATCGTCGCGGCTAAGAAAATCGCGTCAATTGCGTAATTCAGCGGGAAGCGCTCACTACCCCCACCGAGAACTCCCAGGAGTATGGGAAACCCTGGCGGGTACGCGTAGTTTGTCAGTAGATATTCTGCGAAATCTCGATCGAGACGATAAAAAGGTGAAAAATAATCAGCGAGCAGCAGGTAGATATAACTGTCGGATAACAACCCGAGGGCGTTATTTCTAATCGACAGGTAGGAGAATAGAATACTCCCAAAGAGCAGAAGACAGCTTGCAACGCCGTAATGTCGACGCGTCGCTATCGGAGGTGACGCTGAGTTGACGGCATCAAGCATGGTCGCTAAATGTCACAAGTTCAGATAGTGATGTCCTTCGTAACGACCTGAACGTCATTGCGACTAACGGTATTTGGCTGCTGTAATGAATTCGCCAAACGATTCACACCAGACGATCACTGTATTGAAATCGGCAAGATCAATCGGTTTGGCGAAAGGAACAAAAAAATTCTTAAACGTGCGTACCGGTCCGATTTCAAGCATTTTTTGCTTGTGTTCGTTGAAATTCGCTTCGGTTTCAACAAACACGGGCGATAGGTACAGTCGATAATCCGGTCCAGGGGCACTTTCCCCAGCCAGGGTCACGCCGTTTTGACCGATAAATACTTCACCTTCACCCCAGTGAAATAGGTCGCTGTCGGCGAGTTCACGGGTGAACATGGCGTTAAATCGCGCGTTTTTAGCCACACTTTCTAGCGTGGACGAGTTAGGCGCCTGAGGCGCGGTCAAGATAGGCAAAGCGTAGATGCCTGCAGCGAAACCGATCGCCAATGCACCGCAATGGGTAGTCAATAAAACCAAATGTTTCACCATAGCCAGACTTTCAATAATGACGGCGGGTCGAGAATAGCGCGGATTGCTATGGGCTTCCTAGTATCTAAAATTGATATATGCTTAAAATTAGGTAGCGTAGCAAGCAACCCTAAACCTTGACACATAGCATAGTGAGACAGTGATATGGCAAAAGTGATGAGCAAACCGTTATCAGTAAGGGAACGGGTCAGCGAGGCGGAATGGCAGGTTCGGGTTGATCTAGCCGCAGCGTACCGCCTTGTCCATCATTATGGTTGGACCGATATGATTTTTACGCACCTTTCCGCGCGGGTACCAGGGCCAGAACATCATTTTTTGATTAATCCATACGGCATGATGTTTGACGAGGTGACCGCTTCTGATCTTGTCAAAATCGATCTAGATGGAAACATTGTGATGGAGAGCGAATGGAATGTTAATCCTGCTGGATTTTGTATTCATAGTGCTATCCATATGGCAAGGGAAGACGCCAAAGCCGTGATGCATTTACATACTGATGACGGCGTAGCCGTGTCGAGTATGGCCGAAGGTTTGTTACCGCTTACCCAAACTGCGCTGGTTATTCACGATCAAGTGGCTCATCATGAATTCGAAGGTGTGGCGCTTGATTTGGACGAGCGCAAGCGATTGGTCGACGATATCGGCGATAAGAAACTGTTACTGCTGCGCAACCACGGTACCTTAGCGACGGGTGAGTCCGTCCCGGATTGTTTTCTAAAGCTCTACACCTTCGAACGTGCTTGTACGATGCAAGTCAGAGCCATGGCAAGTGCCAAGTTGCACATGCCTTCTGAGCAAGCCGTGGAAACGGCGCGCCACCAAGGCGAGTCTTTGATGACAACGGGCGGTTTAGAGCAGTTAGCTTGGCCGGCGTTACTGAGAATGCTGGACAGGCACTACCCCGGCTTTCGAGATTAGATTCCAACTCGAAATCTACTGATACTTTTTGCCGTTATATTCGATCCAGCCGCCTGGGTGCCGGCCGGCGGGATCGTGGTGTGTCCAATGCACAACGCCACCTTTCGTGTTGTATTCATATTCGCCGCTGATGCGAACAGGTGTTCCGGCCGAAATATTCTCGACCCTGGGCGCTAAGTCAATATTATGCGCAACTAAAATGGTGTGACCGTCATCCATACCGACAATAAATTTTTGATGCCGCGAACCTTCGTTGTCATCGGGTAATACTCTTCTTACAACGCCGCTCACCTCCACCATTACATCAGACTGGCGATTAATGTAGGCCTCGGATACAGGATTAAGGCCGGCATCATTGCCGGGGCTCGACAATTGCCCCGTAAACAAATAATAGCCCGCCACCACGGCAAGCGCGACAAGCGTGGCGAAAGGTTTAAACGGTTTCTTGTTACTCATTTAGATGCCTGTGATTGCATTTCTTCTAGCTCAGCCCAACGATCGACCGCGGTGTCTAGTTCTAGGCGAACTTGTTTAATTCGATCGAGCGTGGGCGCCGTTTGCTCATAAGACTGGTCGTAGAAATCTGACGCATTCGCCAGGTCTTGTAGGCTAGCCAGCTCGGTTTCTAAAGTCTCTATTTTATCAGGTAGCTCGGCAAGCTCGTGCTTTAGTTTAAAGCTTAGCTTAGCGGTTTGTGTGTTCGCTCTTTTGACATTGTCCTTTTCCCGATGCTCATTTTTTATATTAGAACGCGCTAGCTTATCTGTTTCAGTGAGCTTATTGCCATGCCGTAGCCAATCCGAATATCCGCCGACGTAGCGTTCAATTTTGCCGGCGTTTTCGAAAACCAACACACTCGTCACCACATTGTCTAGAAATTCGCGGTCATGGCTAACGACGATTAAAGTCCCCAGGTATTCGCATAACTGTTCTTCCAATACTTCGAGCGTTTCTACATCCAGATCGTTTGTTGGTTCATCCAATATCAATAAGTTTGTTGGCCGCGTGAACAATTTAGCCAAAATAATTCGATTGCACTCGCCACCCGATAAAGCCCCAACGGGTGTCATCGCCCTTTTTGCACTGAATAAGAACCCGCGCAGGTAGCCAATCACGTGCCGCTCTTTACCATTGATCTTGATGTAGTCGCGGCCGTCGCCGACGATTTCTGCAACGGTTTTGCTGGGGTCTGGTTTGCGCCGCAGTTGATCAAAATAACCAATCTCCAAATTCAAGCCCATTTTGAGCGAGCCTTGTTGAGGCGCTAATTCACCCAGCAGAATCTTTAGCAGCGTGCTTTTTCCAACGCCATTGTTCCCAACCAAGCCGATTCGGTCGCCGCGCATAATTTTGAGACTCAGATTGTCGATCAACGGCTGTTCGTCGTAGCGAAAGGAAATACCGCGCGCTTCCACCACTTTGCGCGCCGATTGTTCGGCTTGTTCAACATGTATGCGTGCTTTTTTCTCCGGCTTGACCCGCGCCGCGTATTGTTCGCGCATTTTCGCTAGCGCGCGCACGCGTCCTTCGTTGCGAGTTCGACGCGCTTTAATACCTTGCCGAATCCATGCTTCTTCTTCTGCTAGTTTTTTATCGAACAGCGCGTTATCGCGAGATTCTTCATCCAGTGCCTTTTCTTTATCGCGCAGATAAGTTCTGTAATCGCCCGGCCAACTTTTCAGCTTGGCCCGATCGATCTCAACAATACGCGTTGCGATACGTTGCAAAAATGCACGGTCATGGGTAATGAATAAGATAGAACCAGAAAATGCGTTGATCCGATTTTCCAGCCAGCGAATCGTGCTTAGGTCTAGATGATTGGTCGGCTCGTCCAGCAGCAATAAATCGGGTCGATTAACGAGCGCCCGTGCTAATGCAACTCGACGCTGCCAGCCGCCCGATAATTCGCTCAGCTTGTTCTCGGCTGGCAATCCAAGTTCAGATAGCACTGACTCCACCTGCTGATCGATATGCCAACCGCCATGGGCTTCGATTTGCCGTTGCAAATTTTCCATCTCGGCAAGCTCAGGTTTGTCCAAAGCTTGTTGTGAAAGTGCTTTATAGGCATCGATGTTTTGCTGCAAACTGGCGAGACCCTTGGCAACATATTGATGCACCGTGCAATCAAGTTCATTGGGCAAGGATTGGACTAACTGACTAAGCTGCAGATCCGAGCGCACGCGGATTTCCCCCGCGTCGGCTTCTATTTCGCCAGTAATTAGTTTCAGTAGCGAAGTTTTGCCGGCACCGTTGCGCCCGATTAGACAAACGCGTTCGTTTGGTTC
>JBCCFA010000029.1:0-17406 GCA_039029975.1 Pseudomonadota bacterium | reverse complement strand
TTCCTGGACGCATACCGTCAAAATCTTGGTCAAGCGCAGAATCAATACAGGCGCCGGTATTGATGTTCACCTGCTCACACAGCGTTTGAACGTTGTCTGCAAAGCGTGTATCAACAAGGTCATTGACTCGTCCGTCACCGTCAGTGTCGTCCAGGAAGGCTACTGTGGCGATGTTTTGGTATGGCCCGCTACCCGGGTTTTGCTCGGCGTACTGCCCTTTCACCAGGAGCTCCATATCGTCACGCCATTCAAATAGTAATTGTCCCCGAACAGCAAACTCATCTTGCGTCCAGATTTCATCGTCAGCGCCGGCCGCAGAACCGTTAATTGTGGGGGGACTTGCGAACTGTGGACCCGGTAGCTGATCGGGAAAGATGTTGTCCCAAATGCCATCATGCGTATTGTAAAAACCAGAGACACGGCCGCTGATTCCTTCAGTCAGCGGGCCGCTGACAGCACCTTCGAATCGAATCGAGTCATATGATCCGTAGGAAATGTCACCGTAGGCTTCGAATTCGTCAGTCGGTCGACGGGTGATGTAATGAATCAAACCGCCGGTCGCGTTACGGCCGAATAAAGTGCCCTGGGGGCCTTTCAATATTTCAACACGCTCCATATCAAAGTTCGCAAACATCTGACCTTGACCGGACGCCACGTAACCTTCGTCAACGTAGACCGCGTTCGGTGTTTCAAGTAGGTCAGCAAATTCTGGGTTGGCGACACCACGTACCGTGAATTGCAGCGTGTTACCACCGTTGTTACCTGACAAATAAACGCCGGGCGTGAGTTGCGCGATATCGGTGCTTGAGGTGAAGCCGAACGTATCGAGCTGCTCACCGGAAAATGCGGTGATAGCGATACCAACGTCTTGCACAGATTCTTCGCGCTTCTGCGCGGTAACAACCACCTCTTCTAATACAGCGCTTTCTTGCGCCAAAGAAAAGGCGGACACACCCATCATTAAGCCACCACTAATGGCATAGGCGAGCAGGATATTTGTATTAGCGACCTTGGACATGATTCCCCCTAGGTAGACGGTGCGCAATTCAAATCGGCCGTTCAAATTGCCCGAAAATTTTAGGATTAAAATTTTCGTCGCTTAAATAGTTGTTCGACCGTTGTTTAATGTACACAAGTTTGGCTCATGTGTGAAAAAAATACAATGAATAGCGCGGTTTTTGAGCAGTTTAAACCTTGTTTTGCCCGTACGTTAAAAGTCAGAATTTGTTGCAATTTAGCAACGTAGTGAGCTATTAAAGATCCCAATTGAACCATTTGATGGCAACTGGATCGCATAGCGGTCGCGCTTGCACCATTATCCGTCCATCAGTTCCTATGCGGCATCGTTTGTGAACATCGTGCAAAAGCACAATATCGAGCACGCGGTGCCTGAACTTTGGCACAGAAGTTACTAGCTCGAGTTCTTCATAGCCGACGGCTTACCGTTGCTGATACCTGAACTGCAGATAGGTAAGCTGCTGAAGTCGTTCTGCTAATTGCCGTTCGTTCAAGCATCCCCTTGCGAATATTCCGACCACATCTCCATTCGCGGCCAAAGCTGGCTATTTTTTAAGGTCCATTGCATAGTGCGGCGACGCAAAGATGTTCTCCTTGTATGCCCGACAAACGACAGAAAATTACCAGCTTTAGGCATCGTTCTTGCCACTTCGCCAGGAGCCTGGTCCTGTTGGCGGCCCTGATTGCGACAACGCTAGGCTCCCACGCAGAATTAGACGCCGAAAAACTCGGCCGCGTGAACACCCTACCTCGTGATGCGGATGCTCATTGGTTATGGGTTTATGACATGGTTTACGACTACATGACCGATGGGCGCGCTTCGCTCATTGATGGCGATACCGGCCGTTTCCTAGGCATGTTAAACACTGGTTATTCGTTTACGCAGCTGTCGTTGCCGACGCATTATCGCGAAATCTATTCCGCAGAAACGTATTACACGCGCTATACCCGCGGAGTTCGCAACGACGTCGTGAGTATTTATTCCCCCACCACGTTGTTACCGGTTGCCGAAATAGACATTCCGGACAAACGAGGATCAACAATCCCAACGCCACACAACGCCGTTCTGACCGACGATGACCAATTTCTGCTGGTTTTCAATCTAACGCCCGCAACGTCGATTACCGTCGTGGACGTAAAGAAAAGAGTTTTCGTGGGCGAGATAGAAACCCCCGGATGCAGCCTAATCTACCCCGCCGGGAATCGCCGATTTTTCTCGCTATGCGGAGATGGCTCGCTGCTAGATCTATCCATTGATGACGATGGCAAGGTCGTTAGCGCGGAGCGCTCTGCAAAATTTTTCGATCCGCAGACCGATCCCATCAGCGAAAAAGGCGTTCGCTTAGAAAAGACTTGGTACTTCGTTTCCTTTGAGGGCTACTTGCACGAGATTACGTTTTCCGACAAAACGCCAGGCTTCGGGAAACCTTGGAGTTTGCTTTCGGATAATGAGCGCGAACAAACGTGGCGAGTAGGCGGAACAAAGCATTTAGCCTTACACAAAAAACGCGGGCTTTTATATTCCATCGTTCACCGAGGAGGTGGTCAGGAAACTCGCAAAGATCCCGGCGAAGCTATATGGGTTTACGATTTAACGAGCCGCAAACGCACAGATACCATGGTTCCCAAACACCCCACCGGTTTATTAGAAATCACCCAAGATGATAAGCCTTTGTTATTCACTGCGGACGTTGCACGCAATGCGATTGACGTATACGACGGCACCAGCGGTGAGTTTTTACGAAGCGTTGAAAGCATTGGTTACACGCCAACCGGTTTAGAAACCCCGGTAGATTGATAGCGATGAGTAACATCAAAAAAGACAAGCTTAATTTGACGTCTACTTCGCGCTCGCGATTCGATCTCACGTTTGAAAAATGGGCCAGAAATTTAGCGCTCACGCGATCGAGGCGCGGTTTCCTTGGACGCCTAGGCGGCATCTTGGTTGGCAGTACGCTTTATCCGTTGCTACCGGTAGCGCGCGGCGCGGCGCCGGCGCGAGAAACAACACCGGACGAGATCGACATAGACGGGCCGCAAGGCGACCCCACTCAATGTGATTACTGGCGAAATTGCGCCATGGACGGTTATTTGTGCAGCTGCTGCGGCGGTAGCCAAAATACCTGCCCGCCCGGTACGGAGATGTCTACCGTGACTTGGGTTGGTACCTGTCGCAATCCAGGTGACGAAAAGGAATACATCATCTCTTACAACGATTGCTGCGGGAAAAGCAGTTGTGGTCGCTGCCTATGTACCCGCCATGAAGGCGATAAAGCGCTTTACTACCCCGGCCAAAAGTAACGATATCAATTGGTGCATGGGAACGACATCAAACGTCTATCACTGCTCAACGGCGATAATTATTGGTAGTACCGAATAGTTAAACGAAAAAGCTGCGCGAACGCGCGGTTATTGTCACTTAGACCAACCAATAATCTCAGTTTAGCCATTGTTAGAAGACGCGTTTGCCGGTACGTAGACAATCAGCTTGAATAACGAAATTAGTTTTACAGACACTATCCTGGTCTGATTTTCGATACGCCTTTTGACAGGTGAATGCGCGCAAGTCAAATCAGCGCAAGCATAACCGATTCGGTTCTTACCCAGCGCTACGCGTTTGTGCCGGCGCGCCAAGTTCCCGCAAACGCGGCGCCACTTTCTCGCCGATCAGGCGCAAACTGCCCTGCACTAAATCAAACGGCATGCCAGCGTATGACACAGCCATCGCCGGGCGCAATTCACCAGTCATCTCATAACGCGCGGTCCATTGTTCAACGATCTGATCGGGGGTTCCCCAGCACTGACTCGAGACAAAACCCTCACAAGCTTTCTCTAAACCGGCTTCCTGGATTGCCGCAGCGCCTGCTTGATATACCTGATAGCCTTTTGTCTCGCCCCAATGCGACCCATCAAAATCGTAATGCTTGATCACGCTTAGGTAGTATTTAGAGAGGTATTTAGTCGCAACTTCTTTGGCGTACTCCGGATCTTCATGACAGAACGTGAAGTCGGAGAATACTGGCGCGCCCGGATCTTTATTCGGGTGAACTTCTCGAAAACGTTCGCGCCAAGCTTCCACAGCGGCATGATGTTGCTCCCAAGGTAGTTGCACAAACGACATCATGGTGCCACCGATATTGGCGGCGGCCATAGCCGAGTCTGGTGTCATCGCGACGGAGAAGAAACCTCGGTCTCGATAACCGAACTCTGGCTTCGGTGTAATAGTTGTTCTGGATTGCTTAAAAAACTCGGTGTCGTACTCGGCGATACCGGTTTCGAGGATATCTAAAATTATTTCAGACGATTGGTCGAACCGTTCGCGGGCGGTGCCCATGTCGACGCCAAACGCCCGGTACTCTTCGCGGGCAAGACCCCGACCGAAGCCTAACAAAAAGCGCTCGCCAAGAATTATTTGTAACATCGAAATCTTTTCGGCGATGCGCGTTGGGTTATCGTGCCACGGCAAAATAATTGCACCCGTACCAATTTTGATGCGGTTGGTTTTGCCAGCCAGATACGAGAGCCACTGCATATTGTCTGGCATCATCGAATAGTTAGGATCGAAGTGATGCTCCGGTAGAAGTAAGAAATCCATACCCACTTCTTCGGCGAGTAACGCAATCTCAGTTTCTTTGCGCATCATTTCAGCATCTGACATGCCGTCGTGGGTATTCTGAAAAATGAACTGTAACCCTATTTCCATCACTGCTGCCCTCGCCAAAGTTTCGGAGATGCGCGTGTTTGCGCAATTATCTTGTTTCTATTGTACTCCAATTAAGATACCCAAACGCATAGGTAAAGGGCGGTGTGAAGGCGCTCTAATTGTTGCACAGCTAAGGTGGACAAATTTAGATTGGTTAACTTCGTTCAGACTGCGCTGACGAAGTTATTGAATCCACCTGAGAGTCGCAGTCTAATTGACGACCATATTCGACACCGCTAATTACACTATGCCTCACTCTCAGATTCGTAAAGCATACGCCGACTGTTCAGCAGGGCAAATTCATTATCGATACCTAGCAAGCGACAACGGCAACACGCCGATCGTATGGTTGCATCAAACCGCTAGCTCGTCGGCTATGTACATCAAAGTTATGGAACATCTCAATGGCATCGCACCGATGTACGCGCTTGATACGCCGGGTTTCGGTGGCTCGTTCGATGCTGAAGACATGCCCTCCATGTCACAATTTTCTTCCTGGTTGCTTGAAGCAATCGATGACATTGGCATTGGTGAGTTTCACGCCTTTGGCCATCACACAGGCGCCTGCTTAGTTGCCGAGATGGCCACTAAATGTCCGGGGCGCCTAAAGAGCGCCATGATGATCGGCCCCTTGCCCTTAACCAAAGACGAGCGAGAAGAATTTAGACAACATTTCTCTACGCCAATGTCGCCAAATACGAGCGGCACCTATCTACAACAAACTTGGGACTACCTAGCTGAGCTTGGTGCCGATCATGAGCTCGAACTACACCATCGCGAATTACTAGACACAGTGCGCGCTTATATGGGTAGATATAAAGCGTATAGCTCAGTGTGGGATCAAGATTTCACCGCGCTTTACAAGCAAATCGATTGTCCACTATTCATCATGTGCGCCGAGGATGATGTCTTGTGGCCGTTTTTTTCACGGGCCCAGGAAATTCGCCCAGATGCCAAACACTTGACCATTCGGGGTGCTAATTTTGAACCCGATCTCGATGCGCTAGGTGTGGCCAATGGGGTTGCTGATTTTCTGAAAGGTTTAAGCAAATAGCACCAATAAGACGACGCGTATTGTGGTCTAGCAAATAACCAACTGGCATCCGTAGCCGACAATTTATCGGACATACGCGAATGTCGTACACTGCTCTGGGTGGTAACCATGAGTACTCTCAAATATCACCCATCCGACAGTATCCAAAAATTCATATCATCGAGATTAAATTATGGTAATGGCTATCGTTTTGCACGGCTTTGGCGGCCCGGAAGAACTGCGCTGGGAATCTATTGACTTGCCGGCGCCGGCGCCCGGCGAAGTGCAACTAAGACACGGTGCAGTGGGTATGAATTTAATGGAGGTCGGCTTACGTGTTGGCGGCTACCCAGGCCCAGAATTACCGTTCGTGCCGGGGGTGGAAGGCGCGGGCGTCGTTGTTGCGTTGGGCGACGGTGTCGATGATTTAAAGGTAGGCGATCGCGTTGGATACGCCGCTGTACCCGTTGGCAGTTATTGCGAAGTGCGTAATTTCCCGGCAGACCGAACTTTTCCTCTACCCGAGCACATAGATGATCGAACTGCCGCAGCATGCATGGTGAAAGGAATGACGGCAGAGTACATGCTCAAACGTTGTTACGCAGTAAAACCTGGAGACAAAGTGCTAATTCATGCGGCAGCTGGCGCCACGGGGATGATGTGTGTGCAACTAGCTCGCCATCTCGGTGCGGAAGTATTTGGCACAGTAAGTTCGAAAGCAAAAGCGGATTATATTAAATCACTCGGATGCGACCACGCCATTGTTTACACCGAAACAAATTTTGCCGATGAAGTGCTCGAGCTAACGAACGGCGATGGCGTGAACGTGGTTTACGATTCAATTGGCCAAACCACCTTCAACGATTCTCTTCGTTGCCTGCATTACTTAGGCAGCATGTGTTTGTTTGGTATCGCAAGCGGCCCCCCCGAGCCATTAGAATTGATGGGGCTAGATTTACTCACCTCACAACAGTTCGTGCGACCTTCTCTTTACGCGCATACCCGCGAACGACAAGACTTGCTGGCTATTGCCGCACAAACATTCGACTATGTGCGTGAGGGCGTAATTAAAGTTGACATTAGCCAAACCTTCGTGCTCAAAGACGCGGCGGACGCACACCGCGCCGTAGAATCGAGAAAGACGACGGGATCACTGGTGCTGCTGCCGTAAACCCACGGCTCCCCAAATTATTGAGCTAGCCGCCTTAGAGAACGAATCTCGCGAATAATCCCAATAATTCAGGTTGCTTACAAAGCCACGAAAAGGAATTAAAGCCGTACAATTGAACCTTTAGCGAATCTACGGTAACGCACGCCGGTAGGGGAAACTGCCACTTGTGCAATTTGGCCATCAACAGTGGTCACGTTACGAAAGTACCAATAAAAATATGACTTCACTCACTTGCTGCCTCGCTGAGACAAAATCAGCACCAACACCCAACGCGATCGATATCTGCGTCGTTACTATTTTGTTAATGTTTGGGATGAACGATGCATGGTCTATCTCATGGAACATTAGCGGTTTCATTCGCCAAGAAGTCGCTTACCGTATTTCCGGCGATGATAATGAGAACAACCGGATGGGTAGCGCATTTAACAATCGCATTACCCCACACTTCACCCATACGGACTGGGCTGGTGGCGTGAACTCAACGGCCGCCACAGAAACATTTATTAACGATGCGGGCGTCGCCGGTTTTTTTCAACAGGGTGCCGTGGCCGCTCTTGGCCGTACGCCTTTGCCGAATGAACGCGGCATACGCACGGTCGCTGCAGGGAGTCACACACGCTCACCGGTTAACTGTCGGTTCGGTCGCAATAACGCATTGGGCGTTGGGGGCGGCGGATTAGACGGAACGGGGGCATTTGCGGGTGTGCTGTGTCCGAATGGTGGTGGGACAGATTTTGTGCCGGGCGTCGATCCGGCAATCACCGGCTCACAAGCCAGCGGATTCAGTGCACAAGGCGCCGGCTTAAACGACGAACTTCATTTTAATACTTTCAATACCCGTGCGGAATTACACGTTGAAGCACGGCTCAACGACTATTTTTCAGCGTTCGTTAAACTCCGCGCCTACGCCGACGTTAGCAGCGCGTTCACCGACGGACGCGTGGGTGATTTGTTCCGCAACCCGTATTGGGGATCCAACAGCACCGTGACTGAACTCGCTGGGAATCGCTCTGTGATCGATTTACCCGCTGCCTATATCAATTTCAATCGCGGTCCACTGTGGATTCGCGCGGGCAATCAAACAATCGCCTGGGGAGAAGCCTATTTCTTTAGAGTGATGGATGTCGTTAATGGCTTAGACTTGCGTAGGCACATGGTATTGAGCCCTGGCGGCGAAGAATACCAAGATCAACGCATTGCCTCGCCTACCCTGCGAGTGACCTATAACTTTGCCAATGGATTTGAGTTAGACGCTTACGCCTCGATGTTTTCTCCCACCATTTTGCCGCCACGAGATTCCGCCTATAACCTAATCGCGCACGGCACCACTTTAGATGAGCGGGATGAATTCGAAGACGCAAAAAACGCCATTAACTTTGGCGCGCGTTTGTCCATGCCGTTGACCGATCAACTCACCGTGACGGCTATGTACACAAACCGCCGCAATCCAGACGGCGTGTTCCGCTTCGCTGAAGCCCCGACAAGTACGAACGGCGTTGTAAACACATTTTGCAGCGGCGCCAATAACGATACGAATAATTATTTGTCACGTTTCCCTGGTGGGCAATTGACGCCCGGTGGACCCATTATGCCGGCGGGCCCGCTGCAGGGAGCGGTCGCTGCTTCAGGTTTAGATTTAATGCCCGCACTCGCTGGCGCAGGCCATGCAAAATTGCAGCGTTGTGGCTCATCGCTTGCACCCGATCCTGTTGGGGCAAATTCTACCGAGTTCTTTGAATTGTTAAGCAACGCGCGGCTAGATCCAGTGAAAGCGCTGCGCACCAGCATCAATGAATGGCCAAGCAATCAATGGGCGATGCGGCAAATTTTCGGTTTCGGGGAAGAACATAATGTTGCGGATGCGTTGCGCACTATCGAATCATTTCATTCGCACTTAGGCGGATTTCGCGCCTTCGCGACTCGCGAATTTAAACGCGAATCGATCTTCGCGTTAGGTTTCAATTACATCACCAGCCTCGAGGATCCGACCTCGATTTTCGATTCCGTGGTTATTCGTGGCGAAGTGGCAGTGACGCCCGATAAACAATTCACCGACCTGGGCCTAAGCTTCGATTACATTCGCGAAACAGAAATTACTTCTGCTCTAATTATTGAAAAATTTCACCGATTTTCTGAAGCAATCCCCGCAACCTACATGGTGTGGCAGTGGATGCACCGCGAAGCATCAGATTTGTTCGGCCGGCATTTAAGCGGCACAGAATCGCGTTCCTTGTCCGAATTCGTAGACCCCGCAACAGGTTTATTTACCCCGGCTGCGTTTATTGATGGCGCTGCTGCTCCGCGCGGTTCTGATTCCGCCGACTACATAGTGTTTGCTTTTCAGCAACCCTCCGCGAGTCTTAGATGGCGATTAGATTTTGCCATGTTGATAGACGTCGAAGGCGGGGTACAACTCCAACCGGGGGTACGCTTTAAACCGGACGATACTTGGCAGTTCGATTTATACGCCAACATCATTCAAGATGGCGGTGACCGGAACGACGACATCATGGAAACACTTGATTTTGCCGACGAGATTTTCGCGCGCGTTAGCTGGTATTTTTAGCCACAAGATTATCACCAGCTCAATGCAATTCCTTTGGCGCTCAACCTTAACTTCCCTACTCGCGCTGCTATCATTTCAATCCCTGTCAGAGTCCGCTTTCAGGGCAGCCGATCCCGATTTACAAGCTTGCGCAAAACGTAACGCGCTGGTCCGTACAATTTCTCAACGCCAACACGTGCGTGTCATTAGCGAGCAAGGATGGACGCGCGAATCCACGCGACTCGTTTATATCAAACGCGGCGAAGACGACGCTTTAAACGTGCTCTTTGAAGTAGAAACCCCGCAAACCGAAGCCGGGATGAAAGTGTTGATTACTAAAAAGACGGCCGGTAAACCGGTGGCTTGGGTGTATCTTCCCGAACTTGGCCGGGCTCGCAGGGTCGTTGGCAATGGCGCCGGCAACTCGGTACTGGGAACCGACTTTAGTTACGAAGACATGCTGTACTTTGAATGTTTCTTAAACGCAAAAAATGTGCAAAAAAGCGAGATTGAGCATGAGGGTCGCGCGGCATGGTTGCTTGAAACCGCGCCACATGCCAAATCGTCGGCGTATCGAAAAATTGATTTGATTTTAGATCAACAGACGTGTTTACCACTGGGTGCTAAATTCTGGAAACACAATGGTGATCTCGCAAAATCGATGATCGTTAATATCGAAGCAATTAAGCGCGTTGATGATCACGACGTATTAGATTTCATTACCATGCAGGATCACATTAGGGGTTCCAAAACCGAAATTCGCGTGGAAGACGTTGCGTTTAATCCGGCGTTAAGAGCAGGCATGTTTTCACCGTCTGAAATCAAATACGGGCGATAAATTCGACCGCCCACGAAATGCCAAAACCTGATTTAGATATCCCTAGCCAGGTGTTCAATCTTACGGTCAAGCATCCATGGCGATTTATTACACCGTGGGCGCTGTTTTTTGCGCTCGCCGTCACGACTTTGTTTGATTTTGCGACCCTTCAACCGCAAATCACTATCGCATCTGATATGACCAGTCTTGCGCCCATGCGCGGCGCCGAACTTGAGCGGTTTCAAAAGGCGAAAAATCTATTTGGCGACGACGATGTGCTATTGGTCGCTTGGACGGGCGAAAATTTGTTTTCCGCAGCGAGCCTCAAAGGGTTGAAGAACTTCACTCAAGAACTTGAGGCCATGCGTTCAGTGCGGCTCGTGCGAAGTCTCGCCAACGCAATAGACATCAAGGAACTCGAAGATGGTATTCAAGTTGATAAGTACCTGCATGAGATTCCAACTGAAACCAATGAATTAATCGCCTTGCGAGAGCGAGCCTTGAATGACCCGTTGGTTGCCGGCCAATTGGTCGGCGCAAACGGTAACGCACTTTTAACGTTAATCCAATTTAATGCAGATCATACCTCGCCGGATTGGCAGCAAATACTCACGAGCGTCGAACACCGCTGCGCACAGCACGCGGGCGCGGCGACTTGTTATTTATCAGGACCGTTGTTCGTGCGCGTCAAAATAGGCCAGATTTTGCTAAACGATCTATTTCGCGTGGTGCCGGCCGCCATGCTTGCTACCTTGCTGGTCGGTTTTATCGGATTACGCGATTTTCGCGGGGCAGCTATCTGTTTACTTAGTAACGCTATCATCACCGCAATCGTGCTCGCCGCATTTAATGCTGCAGGCATGCGACTAAATTTCATTACGGTGATGCTCGCGCCAGTGATTTACGTCGTGGGGTTTGCTTACTCAATGCATGTGGTATGCGCAAGCGCCGAAGCAGTTCGTCAATCAGATATCCCGCTCGGCCTGCAAAAACTTGTCCGACCGTTGAGTGTTACCGTGGCAACAACCGCGTTCGCTTTCGCGGCCATTGCAATCAGTGAATTTTCAGCAATTCAGAGTTTCGGTCTGTGGGCCTGCGTTGGCATCATTACTGCAGGCATCGCCGCCCTAACGTTAGTGCCCGCTCTGATTGTCGTACTGAACGCTTGGGGTCGGAGACACCCCTTGTGTGTGGCAGCCGCATCGAAATCATTAGCTAGGTATGCGCAAAATAAGTGCCGCGCGATTGCGGTGTTCGTTACCGTGCTGCTCGCCGCATCGGTTTGGTCAATCTCAAACATATCCGTCGATACCGCCATTCTCAGCAATTTTAAAGACGAAAGTAATATCCGGCGAAATTTCGAAGCGATTGCGCACAACTTCAATGGCCCGGTGCCTATAAATATCGTCTTAGACGGCGGCAGGCCCGACGCTTTCAAAGATCCAGCACGCTTAACCACAATGCAGTCGCTAATCCGCTGCTTAGAGCAGCAAAATGAAATCGGCGGCGCGGTAGGACTTAGCTCGGTTGTTGCTCGCTTGCATCAGGCATTTGTGCCTGAAGCCGGTTTCGGATCGGTACCAAGTTCTGAGAATTTGGTAAACCAGCTATTACTCAGCGGCGGTAACAGTGCCGACTTATTTGCCGAACCGAGCTACCAGTTCGCTTTGGTACATGTTCAAAGTAAAACTTTATCAACCGCTGCGGTTAATGACGTAGTTAAACGGATTGAAGCTCGGCTCGCCGAGCTGCCAAACGATATCAGCGGGCGAGTAACGGGGACTACATCCCTCGCTGCGAGGTCCGTGGCCGCTTTAACTAACGGTCAGCTGCAAAGCCTAATGCTCGCCATGCTCGGTGTATGGGTAATGTTGTCTGTGCTGTTCCGCTCAGCAAAGATCGGTTTTATCGCCTTGATCCCAAATATGTTGCCCGTTGTTGCCTACTTCGCATTACTCGGTGCGCTGGGCATTAGCCTTAATCTCACGACCAGTTTGGTGGCTTGTGCAGTATTTGGTATTGCGATAGATGACTCAGTACATTTGATAACGCGGTTTCGAATAGCCGCGGATAATGAACGCGCGGCGCCGATAGAAGACGCACTTCGTCACACCCTGTACCCGATCAGTCTCACGACGGCGGCATTGGCCGCCGGTTTTCTTACGCTTACTCAGGCTGAACTCGCGAGCCAGGGGGAATTCGGAGTGCTTGCCGCCGCCACCTTGGTCATAGCATGGTGCATTGATGTGATTGTCACGCCCGCGCTTTGTGCTTTTCTTGTCCGCAATGCTTAAAGGCGACCTAACTTCGAAAGCGCAACCGGTTGAAAGCTTGGAAGCTTGGAAGCTTACCCGTTGCGCGCGCCGGCGCCACGAAACCAACTTGCACTTATTAGCACAACAATCGCGAGGACAACTAGCGACCAGGGCGTGAACGGTACTTGTTGAACGTTCGTTGCCGCAGGAATTAGAGGTTCAGGATCTTCCGTATCGGGAATGCCGTCGTTATCGTCATCTAAATCCTCTTCCAAGCCTGAAGCTGTTTGGCAAGCGCTATCGCAAGTAGGCAAAAATTCATTCGGTTTGCCGTCGCCATCCGTATCTGTGGTTGCGCCATTGAAGAAAACGAAAGCATCAACGTCATCGATTGCACCATCGCCGTCCGAATCCGTTTGCGAACCACTTAGCTTATGCGTATGCGCGGCCATTTCGGCGAGCGATAAGTTAAAGTTATTAGCCCCGCCAATGTCGTTTAGGGTTCTAGGGGTGAGTCCATTGCCGGTCCCAACGCCAATAACGCTACGGTCTCTGAAGTCCGGCATGTCGAACGTGGACGAAGCGTTGGTCCCGTAATATCCACCAATCAGCGAAAAAAGCGCCGAATCACCAGAGATTTGAAGTGTGGACCCAGAGGTTGCAACGAAACTTCTAGGTACGAAAGGCAAGGCTTTAATACTAATTTCGCCGAGGCTCGGCGAACCCGATATACCCAAACCAAGGAAAACGCCGTCTAGGTTAATCATGTAATTCAATGCCAAACTGGGTTGCATATTATTGAAGGCCTGGCCATCGCCGGTGGGAATCAAGGATACGGGTGCGCCTGGCGTAACTTCGTGGGTGTGGTTCGGCAAGCTTGAATGCGTCATTACGGTTGCAGTTTCACCCGGCGTGGCCGCGAATCCGTGAGTGGTTCCATCGTCAATTGGTATGCGCCCGCGTAAATCAGGTACCGCAAAGGTGGAAGCCCCGTCTCCGCCAAATTGATTACCGAGTAATGAAAAAAGCGACGCATTGTTGTTGATGTTAAGTAGTTGTCCCTCGCAATTTACCCATTGGCTATCGGGTGGAAAATTTCGCGTCCAAATGCGGATATCACCGAGCGTAATACCCTCGGCACCGCTAGCCGGGCTCGTGAAATTGCCTTGCACGGCGATAATGAAATTTAGGCCAATCGTTGGTTGTTGAACGTTGTGCGCAACGCCGCTGCCGGTGACGCCGCTCGTGCCACCAGTTGGGATATCGTGCGTATGACCGTGCAGCTCAGCCTCGGTAAATGCATTTGTTTCGCCCCCTTGTTTTTGCCCCATGACAACGCTTGGTCTACCAGCAACGGAACCTATGCCAATAGGTGAACGCCCGCGGAGATCGGGTAACTGAAAGGTAAACCGACCATCGCCACCAAACGTCGTACCAATGACCGCAAACAATTCTTGATAGTCGACAATATTCAAAATGCTGCCATCAGCGAGCAGCCACCCTGTAGGAATAGTTGGTCCAATAGACGGAAATGGTGGTGTTTGGAACGCGAAATTTGGTGGCGCGTAAAGACGAATTTCACCAAGATAGGCTCGTTCCGTATCGCCACTTGGCGCGCCAGGAAACTGAAATAGAGTCGCATCTGCCGCAATGTAGTACTGAGCCGCAGCAAATGCTTGCATCGTTGAGTGCGCCACCGACATGCCCGCCTCGCCGCTCACGACAATATTGGGATCGGCAGTTAGCGGGTCAGGATCAGTTCCATCGAGCAAAGTGTCATCATCTGTATCGGCATCGTTAGGCTCTGTCCCCAGCGCCAATTCTTCCGGATCAGTGAGCTCGTCGTTATCTGGGTCGGCACTCAGCGGATCCGTGCCAAGGGTAATTTCGTTACCGTCTAACAAGGTATCGTTATCGGTATCGTCGTCATTGGGATCGGTGCCAAGAGAAATTTCGATCCCGTCGTTAGCACCGTCGTCATCTGAGTCTGGATCATTCGGATCGGTCTCTTCCAGAAACTCAACGCCGTCGTTGGCGCCATCGTCGTCGCTGTCTGGGTCGTTTGGATCGGTCCCGTTGTTGATTTCAAAAAAATCCATCAAGGAATCATCGTCACTATCTTGATCTCGGGGGTCGGTACCGTGCAGCCTTACCTCTTCGCAGTCGGTTAAAAAATCTCCGTCGCTATCGTTGCCGTCGGCATTGTCAAAGGCGAAATCAGCGATGGCAATGTCATCGCCGCCCGCGCCTTCGTTAAAGACGATACGAGTAATGGGTTCATCCGAAATAAGACCAATGGTGCCCGGCTGATTTGCAACCAAGGCGCTGCCCGGTACGGTCGCCAAAACCACGTTGTTTTCGCCGTAGACTGTTAGCGATTCAGCGTTGTCTGCTGCGCTGTCCCTTAGCACAAAACTAATCGCATAAGCCGGTGGCTCTCCAGCAGGAAAGCTAATTTCGAAGTCATCATTTTCGTAATTGTCGAGATCGCCCACCGATAGTGCATTGTCGAATGTGGGCAGGTTACCGGATCCTTCATCATCGTCGAAGGTAAATTGCGAGTTGGCCTGCAAGGCTTTGACGATGAACCCTCTGCAGTAAAGGTTTACTTCGGAATCTTCGAATGTGAGCGTGTTAGTGCCTAACCCCCGGTTTCGCGTCGGTGGTGAGCCGACTTCGGTTGCCAAGGAAACATTGCTCGCATTCGTTTGCAATAACTGCACCTGTTGGAAGCCCACAGATTGGTAAGCCGTGGCCCAAGCAGGATAGTCATTGAAGTACGTAGTGACTGCAGCTTGTGAATTGAACGCGAGAGAAACAAGGGCAACGCTGCCCCAAAATACTGTCTGAATTTTTTTCATCTTGTTATTTTTCTAAAAGGCGCTGTTTACCCGTGAGTCAGCGCTAATTATTTACCCTGATTTTATGCGGATGAGGCGTTAGATCACAGCAACTTTTGCGGCAATATCACTCATCTCTGGCGTTGTTATTTCAGCCGTTTAACAGATAATGCGCTAAATATAGGGAAAAGCCCTCAATCAGGATCAAATCGGGGAAATGAAAATTTCGGGGGAGGCGGGAAGACTCATTTATATCGCCCGCGGGATGGTGCTAGCTGAGTTGCGTGAGCCTAGGTCTCATGATGTCTCAATGCGGTTATATCGTGTGCTAATCCAAACCAAACTTTTCCTGCATTGGAGTCTGCTGTGGCGATCCGTGACGCAGAAACGCGAACCCATTTTATTAGACCATTAACACAAATGCGGTGGTCGAACTCCAATCGCCCATCCATCTTATAAGCGTGCGCTATGTGGTCGAAAATGGTAGCCCGGTCTTCCGGGTGAAAAACCTCAAATAACGCCTTTGTGCTTTTTTCAATTTCGGCGGCTTTCACACCGAATAGTTCGAGCGAGCCATCGCTCACGTAAGAAAAATCCACGTTTAAGTCGGCAGAAACTGTTTGTTGGAATAACATTCCTGGAATGGACTGGGCGATGACGCCAAAGCGTTGTCGAGCCATTTCGAGTTCTTCTTCCCGACGTTTTCGCTCCGTAACATCGTGCGCGAAACCGAACCAAATTTGTGGCGCGTCGCTGTTTTGATTCTCTAGTAAGGTCGCAACCGCGGCGATCCACCGAACTTCACCATCTTTATGAATTCTATATTCCAAGGCAAACCGCTCACCAGTGACGAAAGAAGTCGCTATCTTGTTTGCCATAAGTTCTCTATCGCTATCCAAGATTTTGGCAAAAAAAGCATCCGTGTCATTGATGAATTCGTTAGGTTCTAACCCAAAGAGAACGCGGGAGCCCTCACTAACATAAGTAAAATTCAACTCGGGAATTGAGCGCGTTTCTAACTTAAATAACATGCCAGGAACCGAGCTAGTGATTTGGTCAAGATGCAAATCTGATTCGGCGCTCTCTATTCCACGACGTTTTTTCTCTGTTACATTTTGAATAATGCCAGTAACGAGGCTCGGCCGACCTTCCGGAGTCCTCGCGGTAATACGTGCGCGCGCCCGCAGCCATTGATAATCATCCTTCGCGTTGCGCACCCGATATTCAACTTCGAATCCAGCGTGATCACTTTTCAAGAAACTCAGGAATGCCCGTTGAACGGGCGCCAAGTCACCTGGGTAGAAAAGCTCGCTCCACTGCTTACCGAAAGAGACATCACTCGATTCGTAACCTAAGCGTTCGATAAATGAAGAACTGAAACTGAGTGCATCCGTTCTGAGATCGAGTTCCCAGACGCTGTCACCAAACGTCTCATGTATTTCGTACTGGCGAGTGCTTTGGTCAACGTTAGAGGCGTCAACGGGTTCTATGTTATTCACGATGATGGTCGCTTCCTTTGCGAATTATATCCTGTAGATATCGGGGTTAACGATTCTCATTATACCGTTAGAAGAAGCCTTGATTCGAGCGGGCTAACCATAACAGAAGACGGAGAACAATTTTGAAAGTCGAGATTTGTGCTCTTTGCCCTGCGGATGCGTAGGGGACTGGGGTGGAAAAATCTTCTTTCAAAAGATTATCAAACCGTGGGGTTCTCTTCGAGCCGCCCTCCCATCAAAATAAAAAAAGCCCCTGCGGGGCTCTTTTTATTTTGGCGGAGACGTAGAGACAAACTTCGAACCGGAATTGCTCGAAACCCTTCAAGAGTGGAATGAAGAGCTAGAGCGTCTCAACGTCATCTTCGAGGAGCCCTCCCCATGAGCGCTCCTAAATCCGATATCACGATTCTACGCGCCACTGAAGCGTTTGATGAAGTTCGGAAACCGAGGGCGGCGGGTGGACTGATGCGCTCAGAGCTCCTCGACCCGCGCAACTTAACCTTAGCGCAATGGCAACAAGCTCGGC
>JBCCFA010000028.1:0-17448 GCA_039029975.1 Pseudomonadota bacterium | reverse complement strand
GTGGTTGCACGGGGAAGCGGTAGCTTGCGGTATGTGCTTAGCGGCCAAAATGTCGCATCTCGCCGGATTTATTTCGGAGGACGATATGACGAGATCTTACGACCTGATTTCAAACGCTGAACTACCCACTAAATTACCCGCCGAGTTAACACCGGAACTGTTGATCGGTCACATGCAAGTTGATAAGAAAAATCGGGACGGAAAAATTCGACTAATACTCCTGAAGGAGTTAGGTGACGCATTTATTACCGACGATTATGACCCTGCCCTTTTGCACAGTGTTCTTCTTTGAATGCCTAAACGACGAACTATAGTCTGACAGTAATGAACGTTTTACCAATCAATCACAGCCGGGCAGGACCAAGCGGGGACCTGAGCAAGCTAGCATGTGTCATAGAAATATCTCATGGTCGTAGACACCAAGAGGCACCGCCGAGCTATCGCAGCGAATATCAACGCGACCGGGATCGTATCATTCATAGTTCTGCGTTTAGACGCTTGGAATACAAAACTCAGGTCTTCGCTAACCACGAAGGCGATATGTTCCGAACCAGACTGACCCACAGTTTGGAAGTCGCGCAGGTTGCTCGCACGATAGCGCGCGCCCTCAGCGTGAATGAAGACTTAACAGAAGCGATAGCACTCGCGCACGATCTCGGCCACGCACCATTCGGTCACGCAGGTCAGGAGGCATTGAACAAATGCATGCGGACGCATGGTGGATTTGAACACAATTACCAATCGCTAAGAGTGGTAGACGAACTTGAAAATCGATACCCGCAATTTAAAGGTTTGAATCTCCTTTTTGAAACCCGCGAAGGTATTCTAAAGCACTGTAGTCGAACCCGCGCCGCTAGCCTTGGACCAGTGGGAAAACGAATTTTGGAAGGCAGGGCTCCAAGCCTAGAAGCTCAGATAGTGAATTTGGCCGATGAAATAGCCTATAACCACCACGATATTGATGATGGTTTGCGCGCTGGTCTATTAACATCCGAAATCCTTATGGAAAATCGCATCTATCAGAATGCTTATTCGTCTGTTCTGAAGTCGCACCCAGACTCTAACGAGCAAGTTCTAAAACACGCGACTCTCAGAGAGATGCTTAGCTGCTTCGTCAATGATTTAATCGAATCGTCAATATCGAGGTATCAAGCTCATCAAACTCCCGGCGGCGTTCTAGATCCGAAACTAAATATCGTTACTTTCAGTGACAGCCTTAATACCGAACACACTGCGCTTAAAAAATTGCTTTTTGATAACCTCTATCGACATCCGAAAGTGGCGCAAAATAATACGCTAGCACAAGAGGTAATTCAGCAGCTGTTTAACCACTACATCGAGCACCCTGAAAACATTAGTGACCCAGACCTGCCCTCAACTTTCGAATCAGACCTAGAGCTCAGTACTTATATCGCCGATTATATCGCTGGCATGACCGATCGATTCGCAGTAAGCAAATTTAATCAACTTTTTTCGCCCCGCAGGATGGTGTAATTCGTTCGGGGGCCTTCTGCTGCCGTCCTAACAGTGAGAAAATGTCGCGTAACGCAAATTCGCGTTGTTCCTTAAGCGGAACCTAGCGGCGCAACAAAATATGTTCCGAACAGAAGCACTTCGACAACGGATCGAATTGATCAACCATTTGATCGAATTCGGCCGACAGTTGATTCTTATTCAGGGCGGCCCCGGTCTAGGCAAGACTACTTTGCTGAATGCGTTGGTTGAAGCGGCTGATCCTAACTGGATATTTGTATCAGTGATCGCTGGGCCCACACTTAAACGCGCATCTTTAATCGAAAAAATCGCCGACAGTTTGGACTTCGAACCAACTGAACGATTCGAAGAACATGAAGTACTGGATGAAATTCAGCGCCGATTACAGATTTTAACGAAATCAAACCAAATCGTTGTGCTCACGATTGATGACGCCGAACAATTACCTGTAGAAAGTTACGGCTTGCTATTTGAACTTGCTCATCGTGACGATGACGCTATCGAAATGCGAGTAGTTTTATCGGCCAACAATGCCGACGCTACTATGCTGGATCAGTTGCACGCAAATAATGACCAGCAGGCGGTGATTCATACCGTAGATATGCCCCATATGGATCACGAACAAACAGCCTCACTACTATCTTGGTGGCAAGAACAAGAGTTCCGCGGTGATGACGCGGGAAGAAAGACAATATTTTCCGCGAGCACTGTCGACGAAATACATGCTCAGAGTAAGGGCGTGCCCGGGGACATACTAATTCTGGCGCGACAGTTTTGGTTAACCGGACAAAATTCAACGCTGCGGCCAGACCCTGTCAAAAAATACATTGCCCTTGGCATCGTCGCGATAATCGCAATCGGGTTATTTTCTTTTTTCGGTAAAGATTTCGGGGAACCCGAGGTTGAGGAGCAGTTAATCGAATTACCGACGGAAGAACAAGTCCCGGCCCCAAAAACAATTCCAGATGCTAGCGTCATGGAAACAGCACCGGAACCTTCTGAGCAGGTCACCGATAAAGCGATTGAATCCGGAAACAATACGTCACCGCAAAATCATGAGCCAACCCCAGATAACAACTTAGGTGCAACAATTTCGAGTAACGAGAACGTTGAACATCTCCCGCTCGTTGTTGGCGACAACTTGGATGCTATGTTGGCTGCGACGCTCGCTGAGGAAATCACGACGAACGCAACAACGGTCGAGTCTCATTCAGAAGCGCTTTCATCGCCGCAGGATGAGCCGAAAGACCAAGAGCCTGAAAAAATAGAATCGGAAACACCCGCAACCATGGTCAAGCAAGCTCAAATGGAATCGAAACCGGAAACCGCAAAAGTGCAACCTAAAGTCGTGGTAAAAATTCGCTCTCAACCGGAGGCTCCTGAACCCTCTCCTACCCTTGAACCACCCGTCGCTGAATCGCCACCACGCCCTTCGTCGCCAGCTCCGGCGGCGACCCTGCCGAAACCAAGCTCGCCGGCGAAGTCTAGTGGGGAATATTCGCTCGCGCGGCTGTTAAGGGAATCACCCAACGGCTACGTACTGCAGTTGTTCGGCGTGCGAAATCACGACGCCGCTAGCAAGTATGTTGCGAAGCACAAATTAGACGGATCGAGTACGATCGTCGCCTCGATGCACAACGGGGAACCCTGGTATGTGCTCATCTATGGGCAATTTGAGACGCGGGAGGCCGCAACAGATGTGGCAAAAACACTGACCAATAAGCTAACGAATATCAAACCTTGGCCCCGGCCAGTATCCAGCCTTAAGTAATATAAACTGTTATTAATCAATGCTTTAAAGGCATTGTGTGGTTTTCGACGGATGGCTAGTCGATACGGTGAAGTACGGTTTTCAGATGACAGTTGGCCGGCTCAAAGGATATAATTGACGGCCTTTTCTCACAAAAATCATCGCCCTAAAACTATAAGTGTGAAAGAGCATTAAGCTATGAAGAACCTGCAGAATAATAATCTCCCGCTGGCGCAGGGGTCGCCCGACCTTGCTGGTGGCGCAGACGCTCTCGACCAATCTATCCCGCTTCCGCCTGAGGATGGTTTGTACCGCAATGTCGATGAACACGATGCCTGCGGCGTTGGCTTTGTGGTTGACATGTATGGGAGGAAATCACACGAGATAATTGAACACGCGATGACAGTGCTAAAAAACCTGCTTCATCGTGGCGCCTGCGGTTGTGAGGAAAACACTGGCGATGGCGCTGGCATTTTGTTGCAGATGCCCGATAAATTTCTGCGTAAGAAATGCGCTGAAGCCGGCATCGAGCTACCCGAAGCTGGGCATTATGGTGCCGGCGCGGTGTTCTTGCCGCCTTCCGAAGACAGCGCGAAAGCTTGTCAGGCTATATTCGAGAGAATCATTAAAGAAGAGTCACAAGAATTATGCGGCTGGCGCAAACTGCCGGTTGATGACAGCCCGATAGGACCCACCGCGAAGTCCAGTGAGCCGTCTTTTCAGCAAATATTTATTAGCCGCAATAGCGAAATAAACGACCCAGACGCATTTGAGCGAAAGCTCTATGTCATTCGAAAGCGCGTCGAGCATGAAATTTTAAATTCCGATATCCCCGAAAGAAAATATTTTTACATGCCATCGCTGTCGCATCGCACCATGATTTACAAAGGGATGCTCATTGGCACCCAAGTCGAAGACATGTTTCCTGATCTTTATGATCAAGACATGGAAAGCGCGATGGCATTAGTGCATCAACGGTTTTCCACCAATACTTTTCCGTCGTGGCCGCTCGCACAACCATTTCGCTATATCGCGCATAACGGCGAAATCAACACACTGAGAGGCAACATCAATTGGATGCGTGCTCGTGAGGCGCTGTGTGAATCACACCTTTTCGGGGAAGATTTACAAAAACTTTTTCCGATTGTGATGGAAGATATTTCAGACTCTGCGGGTTTCGACCAGGTACTGGAATTCCTGCACATGTCCGGTCGACCTTTACCACTTGCGGTACTGATGATGATTCCGGAAGCGTGGAGTGGGCATGAGGCAATGTCTGCCGATCGCCGCGCGTTTTATGAGTACTACAGCTGTTTGATGGAACCTTGGGACGGCCCGGCTTCTATCGCTTTCACCGATGGCGAAGTCATGGGCGCCGTCCTCGATCGAAACGGCTTGCGGCCCTCCCGATACTACGTCACGAAAGATGGTCTCGTAGTCATGGCTTCAGAAGTTGGTGTGTTAGATATTCCGCCCGAAAATATCGAAATTAAAGATCGTTTGCACCCCGGGCGAATCTTTCTGGTTGATACCAAACAAGGGCGAATTATCGACGATGCCGAATTAAAGCAGTCGTATATTGACGAGCACCCATTTGCCGAATGGCTTGAGGAGAACCTCGTTCCGGTTGACGAATTACCCGAGCCCCCTGCTGTTTACGGTACCTCTAAGGACACCCTTCTCGAGCGGCAACAGGCATTTGGTTATACCCACGAAGATCTACGCCTGTTAATGCAGCCAATGGCAGAAAAAGGCTTAGAGCCGACCGGCTCCATGGGAACGGACGCCGCATTAGCCGTTCTGTCCGACCGGCCGCGGCTGCTGTACGACTATTTCAAACAATTATTTGCGCAAGTTACGAATCCACCGCTCGATGGAATTCGCGAGGAACTTGTTACGCAGGTGAGTACGCCAATTGGCCCGGAAGCAAATCTTCTAGCCACCGAAGCGATCAACTGTCGACAAATTCAGTTGCATTCGGCCGTCATCGATAACCGTGACTTGGCCCGCATTCGGCACGTTAACGCCAAAGGCTTTAAAGCAAAGACGGTGGCTACCACCTATGCCGCAAAGAGCGGAGAAGCGGGCATTGCAAACGCGATTGAAAACGTTTGTGCAGAAGTTGATGCGGCGATCGATGGTGACAACACGTTTGTCATTCTCTCTGACCGCGACATTGGCCCCGAAAATGCGGCGATACCAGCGGCACTGGTTACTGCTGGCGTGCATCATCATCTCGTACACAACGGAAAAAGGACTCGTGTGGCGCTGGTGGTGGAATCGGGAGAACCGCGCGAAGTTCACCATTTTTGCGTACTGCTAGGGTACGGCGCTAATGCGATTAACCCCTATCTCGCCTTCGAATCTTTGGACGACTTACTGCAAAAGAAAATCATTAAAAAAATAGACGGTATCAAAGACGATCAAGCACCTTTTGACGCGGCGGTGCGTAACTACATCAAGGCTATCAACAAAGGCTTGATTAAAGTGATGTCCAAGATGGGCATATCCTCGGTGCAATCCTATCGTGGCGCGCAAATATTCGAAGCAGTTGGTTTAAATAAAACGCTCATCGACAAGTATTTCACCTCCACCGCATCTCGCATTGGCGGCATCGGTTTAGATGTCGTTGAGGCTGAAGTGAGCAAACGTCACCACAACGCCTATCCCGATCGCAAAGTAAAAGCACCTGATTTGGAATGGGGCGGTGAATATCAGTGGCGACGAGACGGTGAGTACCACCTGTTTAATCCGGAAACGGTGTTTAAGCTCCAACACGCAACGCGGGCAAAACGTGCCGACATATTTCGCGAATACACCAAACTGGTTGACGATCAGAGTGAAAACCGAGCCACGCTGCGTGGTCTGCTCAAATTCAACCAGGAACGCCCGCCCGTGCCGCTAGAGGAAGTCGAGTCGGTTGAATCGATCATGAAGCGCTTCCACACTGGCGCAATGTCGTACGGGTCGATTAGTGGCGAAGCGCACGAAACCCTGGCCATTGCCTTGAACCGAATTGGTGGGCGCTCTAATACTGGGGAAGGTGGCGAAGATCCTGATCGTTTCACGCCCGACGAAAACGGCGATTTGCGCCGCAGCGCGATTAAACAGGTCGCGTCCGGGCGGTTTGGCGTAACCAGTGAGTATCTGGTCAACGCAGACGATCTGCAAATTAAAATGGCGCAGGGTGCAAAGCCTGGTGAAGGTGGGCAACTACCAGGACACAAGGTTTATCCTTGGATTGCAAGGACCCGACATTCTACCCCGGCCGTTGGTTTGATTTCGCCACCGCCACATCACGATATTTATTCTATTGAGGATCTCGCTCAGCTGATTCACGATTTGAAAAACTCAAATCCCGAAGCGCGAGTTCACGTGAAACTTGTCGCCGAGGTCGGTGTTGGCACGGTGGCCGCCGGCGTTGCGAAGGCACACTCCGATGTGGTTCTCATTTCGGGATACGACGGCGGCACAGGCGCCTCCCCAATGACCTCGTTAAAGCACGCGGGTGTTCCGTGGGAGTTAGGCCTCGCCGAAACGCAGCAGACTCTGGTGGCAAATCGCCTCCGCGACCGTATCGTTGTACAAGTTGACGGGCAAATGAAAACTGGTCGTGACGTGATTGTTGCTGCGCTACTCGGTGCCGAAGAATTCGGTTTTTCAACTGCTCCCCTGGTCGTCATGGGCTGCATCATGATGCGCGTATGTCACCTAAACACCTGCCCTGTCGGCGTTGCCACACAGAATCCGGAATTAAGAAAGAAATTTTCTGGGAAGCCCGAGTTTGTTGAGAATTTTTTCGAGTTTATCGCTGACGAGATCCGTGAATATATGGCGGAACTAGGATTTCGCACGATGGACGAAATGATCGGGCGCTCAGACTTATTAGAGTCTGAACAAGCGGTCGAGCACTGGAAGGCTCGGGGACTCGATTTCTCCAGCATCTTATATCAACCGGAAGTCGGCGAAGATGTCGGTCGCCGTTGTGTGCAAGAGCAGGACCACGGACTTGACGAGTCGCTGGATAGAACAACCATCGTGCCGCTTTGCGAAGATGCCTTGAATGCACGCAAGCCGGTAGATGCGATCCTGCCGATAAAAAATACCAATCGAACCGTCGGCACGATCCTCGGATACGAGATCACGAAACGCTTTGGCGGTGAGGGCCTTCCGCAGGATACGATTAAATTGCATTTCAACGGTTCCGCCGGTCAGAGCTTCGGTGCTTTCGTGCCGAAGGGGGTAACCATGACGCTCGAGGGTGACGCCAATGACTACATTGGCAAGGGCCTTTCCGGGGGACACATTATTGTCTATCCGCCACGCCACGCAACCTTTGTGCCTGAGGAAAATATTCTAATCGGCAACGTCGCGCTGTACGGCGCAACAAGTGGCGAAGCGTATTTCCGCGGTATTGCCGGCGAACGATTTTGCGTGCGCAACAGCGGGGTTAGCGCCGTCGTAGAGGGCGTGGGCGATCACGGCTGTGAATATATGACCGGCGGTCGTGTAGTAATCATAGGGCCAACGGGGCGCAACTTCGCCGCCGGCATGTCAGGTGGTATTGCCTATATCTATGATCCAGAAAAACACTTCCCAGCGCTGTGTAATAAAGAAATGGTTAACTTGACCTCACTAAGCGAAGACGGCGACGAGCAAACCGTGTTCGAGCTACTCAACAATCACTTGAAGTTCACCCAAAGCACCGTAGCTGACAATATCTTGGCCAATTGGCGAAGTAATAAACGAAATTTTGTCAAAGTCATGCCGGTGGATTACGAGCGCGTATTAAAAGCAATGGAAAAAGCCAAGGCGATGGGCATGCCAGAAGACGAAGCAGTGATGGAGGCGGCAAATGGCTAAAGCAACAGGCTTTATGGAATTTGATCGCGTTAAGCAACCTTACCGCCCGGTTGACCAACGACTAAAAGATTGGGGCCAGGTCATGGATTCATGGCCAAAGGAAACGCTTAACGAACAAGCGGCTAGATGCATGGATTGCGGCATTCCTTTTTGTCATCAGGGTTGTCCGCTAGGAAATTTGATTCCTGACTGGAATGACCTGGTTTACCGCAATCGCTGGCACGAAGCGATTGACCGTTTACATGCGACCAACAATTTTCCTGAGTTCACCGGCACGCTGTGCCCAGCACCCTGCGAAGGTTCCTGCGTGCTGGGGATCAATGAAGATCCAGTCACCATCAAAGCGGTGGAACTAACCATCATTGATCACGCGTTTGAACAGGGTTGGGTCGTACCAGAACCACCAACCAGTGAGACTGGTAAGCGCGTAGCGGTTATCGGCTCCGGACCTGCCGGACTTGGCGCCGCCCAACAATTGCGTCGCGCGGGTCATCAAGTCACGGTCTTTGAACGCGAAGATCGTATTGGCGGCTTGTTACGTTACGGTATACCTGAATTCAAAATGGAAAAACGCGTTTTGGACCGACGCCTTGAGCAGATGATGGCAGAAGGTGTGACTTTCAAAACCAATGCAAATGTTGGTGAGAACGTCGATGTGAATGAGTTACGCGAATCCTACGATTCACTGTTGCTGACCGGCGGTTCCACAATTCCGCGCGATTTACCGGTTCCCGGTCGAGATCTTAAAGGCATCCATTTCGCAATGGATTTCCTGAATCTGCAAAATCGTCGCTGCGAGGGAGATGTCATTGAAGACGAAGCCTTTATCAGCGCTGAAGATAAACACGTGGTGATAATCGGTGGCGGCGACACCGGAGCGGATTGCCTGGGGACTTCTCATCGACATGGTGCGAAGAGCATTCAACAACTTGAGATCATGCCACGTCCGCCGGCGGAGCGCGCCAAGACAAACCCGTGGCCGGAGTGGCCGCATATTTATCGCGTGGCTTCGGCGCACGAAGAGGGCGGCGAACGCGTTTATTCAGTATCGACCAAACAATTCATTGGCGATGAAGACGGCAATGTCAAAGCCTTAGAGCTCGTCGAAGTTGAGCAAAAAATCGAAAACGGCCGACCAACTTTCGCGGAAGTGCCTAATTCTTCGCACGAAATCCCATGTGATATTGCTTTCTTATCAATGGGTTTCCTAGGGCCGCAAAAAACCGGCATGCTGGAAAGTTTAGGTGTTGATTTAACCGATCGAGGCAACGTCGCGCGCGATGAAAATTGGATGACCTCAGTTGAAGGTGTGTTCACTGCGGGCGATATGCAACGTGGGCAGTCCCTGATTGTCTGGGCAATCGCCGAAGGGCGCTCAGCCGCCGCGAGTATCGATAATTATCTAATGGGTTCAACAGATCTTCCCGCACCTTTAAAATAGCAGCGCGCTCGTATTGTGCTCATCATTTTGTTCACGCGCATACGAGAATTAAACCTGTGAGGGATCGTTTTCTTCGAGCACTTCGGCGTGAACCCGTCGACCGAACGCCGATTTGGATCATGCGTCAAGCAGGTCGCTACTTACCGGAGTATCGAGCGACGCGAACCCGAGCCGGCGATTTTCTAACGCTATGCAAGACGCCCGAGCTGGCGACGGAAGTCACCTTGCAACCGCTCGCCCGATTCCCATTTGATGCGGCCATCGTATTTTCGGACATACTTACGATCCCTGATGCCATGGGGCTTGGCTTAAGCCTTGAGGAAGGTATCGGACCACGCTTTGCGTCGCCCATAAGGTCCCGAAGTGACGTTGAATCGATCGGAATCCCAGATCCAGAATCAGATTTGCGCTACGTTACCGACGCAATTCGCTTAATAAAAAATGAATTACCAAATGGCTTTCCGTTGATTGGCTTTTGCGGCAGCCCATGGACACTTGCTACTTACATGATAGAAGGTGGCAGCGGTAGCGATTTCAAACTCGCGAAGGGGATGCTCTATGACGAACCAAAGTTACTGCATCAACTTCTCGACAAAATAACTAGTGCGAGTATCGGCTATTTGCATGCCCAAATTGCCGCTGGCGTAGATGCGGTAATGATTTTCGACACTTGGGGAGGCATCTTATCTCATGGAGACTACGCTGAGTTTTCGCTAGCGAAGCTTGCAGAAATTGTGAGTAATCTAGGCACGAATATCCCTTCCATCTTGTTCACAAAAGGCGGCGGCCACTGGCTCGAAGACATCGCGGCCACTGGCTGCGCCGGCGTAGGACTGGATTGGACCACGGATATTGGCTCGGCTAGAGAACGAATTGGCGATAAGGTTGCTTTACAAGGTAATCTAGACCCCGCGATTCTGCGCGCCGACCCGGCAGTCATCGTGAATGAAGCGCAAAAAATTCTCGCGCGTTTTGGCCCTAACCCCGGGCACATTTTCAATCTCGGCCACGGTATTACCCCGGACATTAATCCCGAGCACGTTGCGGCCTTGGTAGCCGCTGTGCATTCCTATTCCCACGATTGACCGCGCAAACTGACCGGCCCATCCAAAACAAAATTGCTTGAACCGTGAACGCCCTTAAACTATTGCTAAAAGGATTTTGTATGGGCGCAGCGGATGTTGTTCCCGGCGTCTCTGGCGGTACGATGGCGCTAATTTTAGGCATCTACCGTGAGCTCATAGAGGCTATTAAGTCGTTCGATCTTAACTGGGCAAAAGCACTGCTCCGCTTCGATTTCAAAAAAATTCTATCGCTACCTCATTTTGCTTTTTTAATTCCCTTACTGCTAGGCATCGTTAGCGCGGTATTATTTTTTACCCGAGTTATCTCGATTCCCAAACTCATCGAATCATCGCCGACCTTAGTATACGGCTTGTTTTTTGGCTTGATAGTCGGCTCAATTATTGTGCTGGTCTACGAAATTAAACAGTGGAACCTCTACCTTCTTGGGTCACTATTGCTTGGTACGATCTTTGGCTATGTTGTCGTTACCTTGGTTCCCGCAGAAACACCTTTTGATAGCTGGTTTATTTTTTTGTGCGGCACCATTGCGATATGCGCAATGGTGTTGCCTGGAATCTCCGGTTCTTTTCTGCTACTGATACTCGGCAAATATGCCTATATTCTCGATGGTATCGGGCATTTTAAATTTCATATAATTTTGCCCTTCGCGCTGGGTGCAGCCATCGGCTTGATGTTATTTACGCGCTTTCTCTCCTGGCTACTTCGCCTTTATGAAAAGATCACCATGAACTTTATCACCGGCATTCTGATTGCTTCTTTGTGGATCATTTGGCCGTTCCAGGAACGCACATACGTCGTCGTCAGGGAAAAAAAGCGCATCATTAGTTCGGTGCCTACCATGCCTGCTAACCTAGAGATGATTTGGCAGCCTCTAATCCTCGCTGTGCTTGGGACCGCGCTTGTTGTAATACTGAACGGTCTAGCGAATCGTCGACATAGTTAGAGAAGAGTTCAGTAAATCGCGCGCGCTAATTTTGCATCAACGGTTTATAAACATGAATCAGTCGGCAAGTTACAGACACCCAGCCAGGCACGTCATGAAGATTTGGCCGCGCGAAATCCAAGCCATCAGGCCTTCCTAGATTTACCTACCGCGCCTGGTTCGGAAGAGAATTTCGTCTTTGTGCTTTAGCGGTGGAAAATGCTGTCATTCACCGAATGCCCGACGATGTCTATGCTTTATCTCCCTCAGATTGCGCGCATTTGAAAACGTCCCGCGAAACGACATCTCAATCGGGGTCGCCTGACGAGCGCACAATAGTCCTTGCCGTCGCGTCGTTGAAGCGTCTTACCGCGCGAGTTGACGCGAGCGCAGCCAAATCAACATATACGTCAATAAGCTAAAGCAAAGTATTGGTGCGGCTCCAAATCGCGCATACGGCGTTTGTCCGCCAAGCAATTTAAATTCACCACGAAGCACTTCGGGCTCAAACTGTTCTGACTTCGCAATCACTCTCCCCTGCTCGTCGATAATTGCCGAAATACCTGTGTTCGTTGCCCTCAACATAAATCGAGCAAGCTCACGCGCCCTCATTTGAGAGATCTGCAGATGTTGATGCGGCGCGATCGTATCGCCGAACCAGGCATCATTACTGATATTCACTAAAACATTAGCGCTGGGTAGGGCATCCCGTAGAAGTTGCGCATAGGCATCTTCGTAACAAATCGAAACGCCAAAGATCATGTCGTTAGCGCGAATGGTCACGTTTTCTGATTTCCCGCTGCTAAAGTCGGACATTGGTACATTCAATTTGTCGGTAATCGGGCGTAACACGGCGTCGAACGGCATGTATTCGCCAAACGGTACAAGATGTCTTTTGTTGTAGCTTGCGGCAATATTGGTGGCATTAGACTCGACCGATGCGCTTACTTTAGACACGTTCGCATCACCCACTTTGATCAAGCTATTGAAATAGATTCTGCGCCCGACCTTAACGTCTGGTTTGTCGCGGGTCGCCATGCCCACTAACAAAGTTGCCTTCTCAGAACTCGCTCGTTCAGCCAATTCCGTCAGTGTAGTAGGTACTTCATCGGGGAAAGCCGGTATTGCAGTTTCGGGCCAAATAACAACGTCGGTATCCCACAAGTTTTCTGACAGTTGGCGGTACAAATTGATACTCGGTTCGCGAACATCTGGATGCCATTTGATTTCCTGAGGAATCGCAGCTTGCACTAATCCTACTTGCCGGGTGCCGGCTTCTATTGGCTCGCTCCAAGCTGTGAATCTCAACCCATACGCGGTAGCGATTAACATGCCGGCCAGAATTAGAGGTGTCGGCTTACGATGGACAGAGAGACTGATAAGCGACGTCGTTAGAAAAACAACCGCGTAACTGACTAAATGAACGCCGCCTATTGGGGCGAGTGCCCCCAACATAGACTCAACATGTGCGTAACCCAATAGTAACCACGGAAATCCACTGCCGAACCAACCGCGCAAAAATTCGATCAGCACCCAACTAACGGGCACCCCAGCAATCGCTACCCGCCAGTCTTTAGATTGCAAAAATGGGTGCGACATCCAACCAAATATGCCGATATGCAGTGCCTGAACGATAATCAGCGCGGCGGTAACCGATACGGAAAACGAATAGAGCGGTAAGCCAAACTGATGAACGCTGACCTGAATCCACCACACGCCATATCCAAACATACCAATGCCGAAACAAAACCACATGAGCGATGCCATTTTCCGTGACCGCGCTCTGGCGAGTCCTAACATCGCGCCGAGGCTGAAGATTTCGACAAAATAATAGCTGTGCGGGGCAAAAGCGAATGACACAATCAACCCTAACAGGAGCGACAATACCGTTAGGATCAGGGGCTGGCGCATTTATAAACCTAAGTAAATTGCTTTTAATTAAGCCATGGGCTTGTCGAGAATTCGGTTGCGCTCGCTTATCACGCGTTTGATTTCCTCAATAGATCTTAGCTAGTTCGGACCACGCGTAATACTCGGACCCGCCTTTTATCCGCCCTTAAGACTTTGAACTGGAATCCGCCGGTCTCTACTACTTCGCCGCGAATCGGAAGATGACCAAATTCGTCGATGACGTATCCGCCAATTGTGTCAAACAAATCTTCGTTGAACTCGCTCGCGAAAAACTCGTTAAACACCTCGATAGGCGTTTGAGCTTTTACTGTGAATCGGTTGCCGCGATGCTGACGAATGAATTCCTCGTCCTCGATGTCGTGCTCATCGTCTATCTCACCAACGATTTGTTCAATCACGTCCTCGATAGAAATTAAGCCATCAATTTCGCCGTATTCATCCAGCACAACAGCCAAATGGTTCCGGCTCAAGCGAAACTCTCTGAGCAGAATATTCAGTCTTTTACTCTCGGGAACGAAAACTACCGGTCGCAAGAGATCCTTAATGTCGAATTTCTCGTCTTCGTTCGCTGCTAATGACAACAGATCTTTGGCTAACAAGATGCCGACAACTTTTTCCTGTTTTTCATCTAAGACCGGGAAGCGGGAATGGCCAGATTCAATCACTACGGGTAAAAACTCTTCCGGAGATGCGCTCTCGTCTAGCGTTACCATTTGCGAGCGCGGAACCATCACTTCACGAACTTTCATTTCGGACACCAGTAAAGCGCCTTCCATCATGGCAACGGTATCGCCATCAATGAGAGCGCGTTCCTCGGCGTCTTGCAGTTGATCGATTAGCTGCTGTTTATCAGCGGGTTTATTGGCAATAAAATCTAGTATTTTGGACAGCGCGCCCATTGGCTAATTATCCTTGGGTAGTCCCGATTTCGCGCGGTTCTTCCGCCTCATAAGGTTTAGCATAGCCCAAAGTCTCGAGCACCTCTCGCTCAATTCGCTCCATGACTTTAGCGTCGCTTTGAGATTGATGATCGTAACCAAGCAAATGCAGCAAGCCATGGACGAATAAGTGCGCAAGTCGGTCAACAAAAGTTTTACCTTGCGACGCCGCCTCTTCCGCCACCACTGGCACGCAGATCACGATGTCGCCCAAGGGAATGTGCGGCGTATTAACGCTACTATCGAAAGGAAATGCCAGCACATTGGTTACTGCATTTTTTCCGCGCCATCTATCATTCAGCGCTAACATTTCGTCGTGGTCAACTAGGCGAACCAAAAAGCTCTTCGAGCCTACTGTAGTTTCTTCGCGGAGCGTTTCCCAAAGGTTTTGGGACCAGTCCGTAAATTCATTAACGCCAGGTAATTCGACTGGATAAGTCGAACAATATTGGACATCAGGCAGTGGCGTATCCATTAGCCAAACCCAATTAGCTGAAGCCGCTTCGAGCATTTTGAGCTCGCCAGTTAAGGTTCTTCGGCAGGCGGTTTTTCATTATCGAATTTTTCGTACGCATCTAATATTCGGGCCACAAGACGATGCCGCACCACATCTTTTGATTTGAAAAATGTAAAACTAATACCGTCGATCCCTTCCACTATGTTGATGACGTTTTTCAAACCGGATGCCTTGCCGCGCGGTAGGTCAATTTGGGTAATATCACCCGTAACGACGGCCTTGGATCCAAAACCGATTCGAGTTAGAAACATCTTCATCTGCTCGGTCGTAGTATTTTGGGCCTCATCCAAAATGATGAAAGATTCGTTTAACGTTCTGCCGCGCATGAAAGCCAGCGGCGCCACTTCGATCACATTTCTTTCAATAAGCTTTGCTACCCGCTCAAAGCCAAGCATCTCATAGAGCGCGTCATATAAAGGTCGCAAGTAAGGATCGATTTTTTGCGCCATATCACCCGGTAGAAAACCTAAGCGTTCGCCTGCTTCGACGGCGGGTCGAACTAGACAAAGACGCCGAACTTTATCTGACTCCAAGGCTTCGACCGCGCAAGCGACTGCTAAATATGTTTTACCTGTGCCTGCTGGGCCAATGCCGAAACTCACGTCGTTGCTTTGAATGCTTTTTATGTATTGCCGCTGATTTTCGCCTCGCGCCTTTATCATCGCGCGACGAGTTTTAACAATAATTTCGGAAATAGAATCCGCCTTTACGACATCATCTACTTCTGACTCTTGCATCTGCAGATGCACATCTTCCAGTTTGAGAATTTCTCGCGCTGTGAGCTGGTATAACTTACCAATCACGTGTGAAGCCGCCTCCGCGGCCTCTTTTAACCCCCTGACAAGAAATTCATTGCCGCGATGGCTAATTTCAACGCCTAAGCGTTTTTCGACGAACCGAATGTGTTCATCGAATTGGCCGCATAAGTTCGCCAAGCGTTCGTTATCATGCGGCTCTAGAAGCAGCTTCAGCGTTTCTCCCTGAGCGCTCATTTCGCGTTAACCCGAACAACCAACATATTTACGCGCCGGCTACCTCGGCGAGAGGTTCATTATCGTGTAACAATCTCCCCCGTAGCGAATTTGGCAGTATCTCGGTTATCTCAATATTCATAAATTGACCAACTAGCGACTCATCACCCGGAAAATTGACAACCCGATTATTCTCCGTACGACCGCTCATATCATCCGGTGTTTTTTTCGATTTGCCCGTAACCAGCACACGTTGCTGCGTACCTTGCATGGCTTTGCTCTTTTCCTGAGTTTGTTCGTTAATGCGACGTTGCAGAATCGCTAATCGATGTTTTTTTTCTGCAGCGGTCACTTCGTCATCCAGACTCGCGGCAGGCGTGCCGGGTCTCGCGCTGTAGACAAAGCTAAATGCGTTATCGAAATCTACTTTTTCGATAAGCTTCATGGTCTGATCGAAATCTTGTTGGGTTTCCCCGGGAAAACCGACAATAAAATCTGAGGAAATAGAAATGTCTGGGCGCACCGAACGGAGGCGTCGAATTTTCGAGAGATATTCTAAGCTTGTGTGACCGCGTTTCATGGCCGCTAAGATGCGGTCAGACCCGCTCTGAACCGGCAAGTGTACTTGTGATACTAACTCTGGAACCTCGGCGTAGGCGTCGATCAACCGATCACTAAATTCGACTGGATGAGATGTTGTGTAACGGATTCGGTCGATTCCCTCTATCGTGGCCACGAACTGAATAAGAACCGCGAGGTCAGCGATTTTTCCATCTTGCATCATTCCGCGATAGGCATTCACATTTTGGCCTAACAAGGTCACTTCGCGTACGCCTTGTTCCGCAAGTGCAATGACCTCAGCGATCACATCGTCGAACGGTCGGCTAAACTCTTCACCACGGGTATAAGGCACAACGCAAAAACTACAGTATTTACTGCACCCTTCCATGATGGAGACAAAAGCCGTAACCCCATCTGCCTTCGCTTCGGGCAGGCGATCAAATTTCTCGATCTCTGGAAACGTAATATCAATAACGCTTTGTTGTGTTTGTTGAGCCGAATCGACTAGCTCAGGCAGGCGATGCAGCGTTTGGGGGCCAAACACAACATCCACATACGGTGCTCGTCGCCAAATATCTTCCCCTTCTTGACTGGCCACGCAACCACCCACGCCAATTAAAAGTTGCGGATTTTTATTTTTAAGTTCACGCCACCGACCAAGCTCGGAAAACAGTTTTTCCTGCGCTTTTTCCCTGATGGAACATGTGTTGACCAGTATCAAATCCGCCTGCTCTGGAGACTTAACTTCCTCATACTGCCTGGCATCGGCCATCAAATCTGTCATCTGTTTCGAGTCATACTCGTTCATCTGACAACCAAAGGTTTTGATATACAATTTTTTCTTCATAATTATTGGAAGCCGTGTTAAATCGCTACAGCGCTTAACGCTGTGCTGCGGCGTTTCATTTGCCAGGCATAGATCAATAAAAATAGCGCTATGTAAAGTTCTTGAAGTTCCTTAAGATTAACCGCAAGTATGATCCATTCTAGATCG